>CAYYUU010000727.1:0-4687 GCA_964474955.1 uncultured Alcaligenaceae bacterium
CATCGGGACGATCGTCCTTACGATCTCGTACTCCAAGCGGTGGTTGCTTGCCAACCGGACGATGTGTTCGTGGCCGCGGCAAATGGCTCGATGCGTTCGGGGCTCTGGGGAGAGCTGCTGTCTACGGCAGCAATGAACGGCGGATGTGTTGGGGCCATCATCGACGGAGGTGTCCGCGACATCAAACAAATGCGGGCGATGGGGTTTCCGGTTTTTGCGAGAGGTCCCTGCGTTTACGATAGTCTCCATCGTCAGCGAGTTACGGAAATAGATGTCCCTGTCGAGATCGACCGAGTGATGTTTGCGTCAGGGGATCTTGTGATCGCCGACTGCGACGGCGTTGTGGTTGTTCCACAAGAGATGGAAAAAGCCGCCATTCAAAAGGCGTGGGAAAAAGTACACGCCGAGAACGTGACTCGCGACGCCATCCGTGGCGGGATGAAGGCTACCGAGGCGTACAAGAAATACGGTGTGCTGTGATCATTGAGGGACCACCGGCACCTGCGTGAAGAGGGGACAGAGTTCCCGGTGTTTCCCGGCCATCATGCCTTCGACGTACTCGGCCGTTTTTTGCACGGCGACCTCGAATAGTTTATGTCCTTTTTCTGCCGAGCCTTTCAGCGGCGTTTTGTCTTCCTGGTCTCGCATGGCATCGAGGCGAACGTTTTCGGGAAACAAAGCCAGCGCGATCGATGTTTCGTATTCCTGGGCATGACCGGGTACGTCGGTTTCGACGATCTTTTCAGCTTCCGTTCGGCTCAGGTTCCAGTACGAATGAAACTGAACGTTGACGTCTCCATACACAGAATGAAAGTATAGTTGCCACTGGCCCAAGTTGCCATAGACCGGGGCTTCGTTACCACCGTGACCGTTGAGCACCAATACATTTCGACAACCCGCACGAACCATGCTTTCGATCCCGTCGAATAACGCCGCGAGCCACGAGCCCGGTTTGGCCGTCAACGTCCCTTTGTGCATCATGTGATGTTCCGAGATGCCAAACCGAATTGGGGCGGCGACAACGACCTTCGGGTAAAGCCGAAGGGCAGCTTCTTCGGCAACGCTGCACGCCGAACGGATGTCGTGCTCCATCGCGAGATGTTCCAGGTGTTGCTCAACAGCACCTGTGGGAATGATGCAAGCTTGAAAGTGTCCAGCTTCCATCAACTCGCGGAATTCTCGTCGTGTCAGTTTGCCGACTTCCACTTCTTTGTTCAACATGAGTAGTTTCCTTCCGTCGCAAAAGTTGGGATGGTCGTAATTCTAATGGCAAGAGGAGATAAACTCGCCGACAATTCTATTTCTGCGACATCGTACGTAATCTATGGCCCGAAACGAGACCGCTCGAATGACCGACCAGCCGACACGACAAAACTCGAACGACTTCTCTCCGACCGCTCGTTGGCTGGCCCTCATCCTTGTTGCGTTGACGTATTTTACTCTCTACTTACACCGCAGCCTCATCAACTACTTGCAGACTCCGATGATGGAGGACCTTCAGATCGGTGATGACCAGGTCGGATGGTTGCAGACGGCGTTTCTATTTCCCTACGCTCTGTCGCAGTTATTCGTGGGCTACCTTGGCGATCGTTTTCGACGCCGGACTGTGTTGATTGGCAGCCTTCTGGCAAGCGCGATGTTGTTGACGGCGATGGGCTTTGCCCAATCGTTTTTGGGGATGGTCCTTTTGCGAGTCGGGCTTGGCTTCGCCCAGGCAGCGTGTGTTCCAGCGATTGCCAGCGTCATGGCGGATTGTTTCACGCCGAAGAATCGGTCCACGGCGGTGGCGACCTATTTATTCTCGTATAGTCTCGCGTTGGTGATCGCGGGTCGGTACGGCGGGGCGATTGCCGACGTCCCGACTTGGCACATTACTTGGGGCGCTGAAGAGATTGGTTTCTCTGGTTGGCGAATGGCGATGGTGTTCTTCGCCGGGATAGGTACGTTGATCGCGGTGGTGTTGTTCGTGCTCTTCCGAGAACCGGCCAGGACCGAACGTGTCGAGCAGAAAGGACTCGGTGTGAAAGGCGGTTCGTTATTCAAAACTGTGTCGGCGGTTCTCAGCGTCAACGCGTATCGTGTACTCGCGATTGTATTCGTCATGGAGTGCATTCTGGAAAACATAGTGCAATTCTGGTTGCCTCGCTATTTTGAAGCGACCTTCGAAATGACCCTCAAAGAAGCGGGTTGGATGGCGACTGTTTGGATTCAAGCTGGACGGATGGTCGGGCTACTCGTGGGAGGTCGATTGGCTGACATATGGGCTAACCTGACCCGAGGCGGAAGAACGTGGGTACAAGTCATGGGGGCGCTTGCGTGGATTCCGGCTCTCGTCGTTATTGGAATGGTACGGTTCGAATTTGCGCTGATTGTGGCTATGTGTTGTTACGGGTTGGGGGTTGGGTTGTATCAAGCCAATCTATGGACGACGACATTTGAAGTGACGGATCCAGCGGCCCGGGCGACGGCCATAGGTTTGTTGAACGTTGCCTCGGGGATTGGAGCATCGTGGAGTTCGGGTGTGGTGGGTGTGCTTCGTAGCTCGGTTGGCCTCGGAACACAACTCGCTTCGCTGAGTGTGGTGGCAACATTCGCGGGCCTTCTACTTCTGTTGAACATCAAGGTATTCTTGCCGCGTGATTATCGAGGACCTTTGCAATGAATCTACGTATTGACAACATAGAACGTATGTGGGTGAACGTTCCGTATCGTCCGATTCCCGCGAGAAACATGATTCGCGAGTTGCCACACTGGACGATTTTCGAACTGTGCAAGGTGAGACTCGCGAATGGTGTCGAGGGGATCGGCGAGACCATGTGTTTCTATACGTGGGGAGCCGTAACCGACGAAACAGTTAATCGGGCGATGGGCAAAGTCGCGACCGAAATTATGTGGGACGATTCCTTGGGAGCCGGGTTGCAAATGGCTCTGTTTGATGGCGTCGCGAAGACTTTGGAGGTTCCCGTCTATCAACTGTGTGGGCGGAAGGTCCGCGACGAGGCGTCCGTCTCTTGGTGGTCGATAGACTTACCGCCCGAGGACTGGCTCGAAGAATGTAAGGAATCATTGGCTCAAGGTTATATCAGTTATAAGTTTAAGGCGAGGCCCTGGTTCGATCTGGACGAACAACTACGGACCGTGACGGCCGAAATGCCGGATCACTTCGAGATCGATCTGGATTTTAACACGATGCTCAATGACTCGGCCCACGGAGTTCGAGTGGTTCGTGAACTCGAAAAATATCACCACGTCAAGATCCTCGAATCGCCGATTCCACAAGGAGATGTCGCGGGCAACAAATACCTGCGAGGCCAAACGTGTATTCCGATAGCCATGCACGTTGGCAATCCACCATTGGTGACGGCCTTGAAAGAAGACGTTTGCGATGGGTTTGTTGTGAACGGTGGGGCAACGCAGATTCTTCAGGAAGCACATATTCTTGCGGCTCACAACAAGGTGTTTTGGATGCAGTTGGTGGGGACAGGAATCACCGCCATGTGGTCGGTGCATATGGCGGCGGTCTCGTCACATGCTCGATGGCCAGCGGTGAATTGTCATAACTTACATGAACATCAAATTGTCCAACGACCGCTTGAAGTCAAGGGAGGCATGGTTCGTGTTCCGGAGACGCCAGGCCTCGGAATCGAAATTGATTGGGACGCCGTCGAACGCTTCCGTATCGAGCCGATTTCCAAACCCTATCCGCACCCCGATTTGTTGATGCGTTTGCGATGGCCCAGCGGCGAAGAAGATTACTATACGCATGGTTTGCAATATTGGGACGACTTCATGAATGGGCGTCGGCCTGTATTTTCGCCGGGTGTGCGGCTCGACATTGTTCCGAACAATGGCAGCAAAGAATGGAAGCTGCATTTTGCCGAAGCCGATAAAAAGCCCGGATGGGTCATGCGGGCGAATTGAGTTTGTGAGTGGAAACGAACTGGACGGAAAAGTTTCTCTTTGGGGCCGTCAGCGAGAATGGTAACCGGCAGCGCTGACTGAGATTCCCCGTTGCCTTTGCCCCCTCGAAATCTTTCTCGCAGCTACGCACCCTCCGGATGGACGCAACGGGAATCACTGAGAGAGGAGTGCAGGCTTTGGCTACTTCGCCTTTTCGTGAAGCAACTGCGCGTGTTAGACCTCCAACATAACGACCTTGGTGATGACGGGGCTCGTGCCATCGGGAATTCAACAAACCTATCAGGCCTGGGAGAACTTGAACTCTCTCAAACGAATATCGAAGTCGCTGGCGACATCTTGGTTGCGAACTCGGCGCTGTTAGCGCATTTAGACAAACTTTGGTTTGTTATTTGTCCGATTGGTGAGGCACGAAAAGCGGTGCTCCGCTCGTCTCCTCATGCTCACTAGATCGAAGGGATCTGAAACCTCGCGTTCTGCAAACGCAACAATCCTCGCTCTATCAAGCAACTGTCTTCGCAGCGCAAGCATTTTCGCCAAGATCCGAAGGAGATGCCAATGTCCGATTTCGAATCTCTCTTGAATGCGATTCCCGACGATTCGAGCGTCGCGTTCATCCTGGCCGACTATCTGGAAGAACAAGCGGACCCAAGGTGTGAGTTGCTACGTCTGTCGTACACGCTCAAAGACATGATCGAGATCACTCCGAACCGGCTCGCGATGGAAGAGAGACTGCGGGAACTGGTGTTGGTCGAGAAGCTCGAACCCG
>CAYYUU010000728.1:0-4685 GCA_964474955.1 uncultured Alcaligenaceae bacterium
GTGTTGCCGTAGTCGTCATCGCGGTAACCAACATAGCTCGCGATGATGCTCAAGTCGTCTTGTTGGTTGTTCGCGTCGGCATATTCGCCCTTACTCCACTGGGTGACGGCAGGGCTGTACGAAGCCCCCATGATCGGCCCCCAGGAAGTGGAACCGCTCCCGTGACCGGAGTAGTAACTCGACGAATCCGTGCCGTCGTGCCCGAGCCCGAGTGTGTGTCCGGCTTCGTGACTCGCGGCCTCGGCCACACCTCGTTCGGAAGAGTTGAAGACAAAAGCGGGCGTGTCGGAACTCCAACGGAACGAGCCGACGTACGCCACGCCCCCAGCGTTACTGTAAAACGTGTTTTCGCCAATGACGATGCGGATGCCGTATTGGGTGTCGCTCGAACCGCTGCGACGAAGGGCCTCTACGCCTGGGTCGGCCGTCGTGACGTTCACGTCGAACGGAGCAAAGTCTTCGGCGACCCGTGCCCAAATTCGTTGGATCATGATCAGTTCGGAATTCGTGAAGCTGTTGCGATCACCATCGCGGCTCCAGGCGGGCGTGTCGATCGGGTCTCCGCCGTTCCAGTAGGTGTTCTCGGTGTAGTGTCCGTCGAAATCGAGCAAGATGGTGAGGTCCGCACCCGGCAAACTCTCCAACTCGAACGTTTCGGACAAATCATAGTCGGAATCAGCGTCGGGAAAGTAAGTTCCGAATCCGCCCGTCGGAGGTTCCGGCGATTCTTCGAGCGGCGGAAGAGCGTGTTCGTGCGGCTCGACAAAATAGTCATTGCCGAAATCGTCTTGCAAGAATTGGTGGGTGTGATCGTGACCGTCGCCAACGTAGTGTCCGTCAGCAAATTGGTGTTGGGAGTTGCCACAGCAACTCGGGCAGGCGCAGCCAAGAACGTGGCCTCCGTCTTCGATGCCGACGTCGTCGAAACGCCAATCGAGGGTACTTGCCGAAAGTAGACTGCGGTCTTCGAGGTGTTCGATGTCAAGGGAAAAACGGCGAGAGCGTGAAGAGGATGATGATTGACCGTTGCGAGAATTGGTGCTCCACCAGGTGTTTGGAACCATCGCGAATTGCTCCTTGGAATTACTCGAGTTGGGGCTACCCACACCGAAGAGAAAGAAAGATCAAACAACGTGGGTCGCAGAAAATGATGTTTGAAATATGAACGTGTGAAATACTATCAAGAAAGTTACTATTTGCAAACCAGCAAAATTAAGAATTTAGCAGCAATCCTCACGATTTTCTCAGGCAGGGGCGGACCTGCGACGAGAGTCGTCGGGAGCCTTCGCGCAAACCTATGCGCATGACGGACGCGATGAACTCTCAGTTGGTGAGAAATCAGTGAGTGGCATCGTTTTGTATTTGGATATTTACTGGGACGGAATTAATCGAGTTGGTTCAACGACCTTACGATTTCCGCTTGGCATCCTACTCTATCCAGTGCGAGTGGCATTTTCGTCGAAGCGAATCCAATCGAACGAAAATGGAAATGGTTGAGTTATCGGAGCTGTCGGAAACGTGCGAGTAAAATGTGTCCAACCCACAGAGGGGTGGTTGGGCCCAGATCGAATCGCAACTCTTTGCAGCTACATGGTACGAAAACTATAGTTTGTCAAATTGCGATGTCAATTTGCTTGAGTAGAAAAATTCTCACATTGTTTGTGATGTTGTTTTTTGGGCCACCCGGCAGTCGGATCAATATTTATCGCTTTTGGGTCTTTGGAAAAGTCGTTTTTCGCTCCGCGAAAAGCGACTTTCTCCCTTCGCGTGAGGTTCTCGTCTTTTGATCAATTCTCACTGAGCTCAGGCGGGAACGGGTGAGCCGGCCCACGAGATCGAAGTTTTGTGAGCAATTTCTCGACGCGAGCGCAGACGTCGAGTTCGGCCAGTAGTTCTTGTTTGAACTCGACTGTAAAGGGCAGGGCGAATCCAACGATGTCACAAAACGTTGGGAACGGAAGGTCGTTCTTGACGAGGTCTTGGAACTGAGTGACCATATCCGGTTGTTTGGGGAACCATCGCGGCAGCAAGGACAAAATCTCGTTTTGCCAGGCGCTGGTGTCAGTCGTTTCGTCGGGAAGTTTTTCTTCGAGCAGTTCTACTTGAAAAGTGCGGTAGAGCTTTTCCGTATCGAGTTCCTCGATGACGCGAGCGCGTTGGAGCCCACGCACGAGGATGTCGAAGCGTCCGTCTTCGAATTCGCGACTGTGGACGATCGAGCAGACGCAGATGACCGGATGGATGGCCGGACTGCCGAGGTACTCTTCCTCCCAGTCGGGTCCGAGCAGGGCCATCGCGATCAACCGGTCGGTTTCGAGAGCCTCTTGCGTCATCTGCCGATATCGTTGTTCGAAGATGTGTAACGGTTGCATGACGTTCGGATACAGGACCAAGTTTGGGAGTGGAAAAACGCGGACGGTCCCGTCGAAGTTCTCGAGAGGAGAGGGGTCTTGATTCATGAACTGTGCCTCGGTTGTTAGTGAGAGTCGTCGGGCAGGTAGTCCTCTGGTTCCGGCCAACTCTCGGGCGGCGGCGTGACGTGGATCTCAGGAATGAGGTCCTCGACGATCGGGATCGATTGATTCAGATCCTCGGCCTCCAAGACCTGCTCGAAGCAAGTGTGCATGTCTTGCCAAAATTGTTCGATGTCGAGCCCGTGGAGTTCGGGCGTGTATTTTTGCATGTAGTCACGACTGGAAAGATAAACCTTCCTCGCTCCGGCCAGGTTCCCATTACAAAAATGACACAAGGCCACGGCGGCTTGAATGAGCCCCTGGAAAAATTGCTTTTCCGGGCCGGCCATGTCAATCCACAATTCTTCCCAGACTTCGTGTGCTTCGAAGAAGTCCCCGCGGTTGAACAAGACGATGCCCGCCAAGTACCTGGGATCGTATTCCGCCAATTCGTCGTCCATCATCAGTACCTCCAGGCAAGACCGTTGTCTTGCGGGGCGAATTCACCATATTGATAGAGGATCGGTCAAGATGACCAGTGTGGGTTTAGGCGGTGAAAGTTGCTTTCCGCTCCGCGAAAAGTTTTTGTCCTCGGTGACTTTTTTGGCGGAGCCGAAAGCAACTCTCATCGCCCCTTCTGGCCGTTACAATTCTTCGACAGAGTGACACCACCATGTCTGGCCCTCGCGTCCCTTTGAAACAACTCATTCTTTTGTGCCACAATGTACGCCATGCGACCGATGCGGGAATTCCGACGGTGCGTGTTTGGTCCCAACTGGCGAGCCAAAGTGCTTCGCCGTTGAGTGGAGTGGCACAACGAGTCGCCCAAAAGTTACAGAAGGGGAATTCTCTGAAGGCCGCGTTGGAGGTGGAATCTGGCTTGCCCAACCTTTTTATAACAGTTGCCAGCGTTGGGGAACAGACGGGTTCGCTGCCGGAGGTCTTGCGACTGCTCGAGGAGTATTACGAAGGCCAACGCAAGCGGTGGAGGAACTTCCAGTCCAAGATCGCTCCAATAGCGATCCAGTTCATCTTGGCCGTGTTCATCGTTGGGTTCGTGATCTGGATACTTGGAGCCCTTGGGTCGCGGCCCGGAAGTCCCGGCGGATTGTTTGGGCTCTCAGGTTTTAGGGGTGCGTTGACGTTCATCGGGCTCGTGTTTGGTGGTCTTGCGGTTTTGCTTTTCGGAGCCACGTACGTCTTTCGATTTCTGAACCGAAAGACCGGCTTCGCGTCCTTTTGTTTACGCTTGCCGATCATTGGCCCGTGCTTGCAAGCGCTGGCATTAACGCGGTTTGCGTTCGCCCTCCAACTCACGCTCGATTCTGGAATGTCGATCCGTAAGGCCGTTCGGTTGAGTCTCCAGGCGACCGACAACAACGCCTTCCAAACGTATTCCAAACGTGTCGCGGAATCGTTGCGAAGCGGGGAAGACCTCACAACATCCCTTGGCTTGGTTCGTGAGTTTCCATCGGAATTTTTGAACGTCGTGGCCGTCGGAGAACAAACCGGACGTGTGCCGGAAGTCATGGCGAAACAGGCATCGTACTATCAGGAAGAAGCCGAACGAAAACTCAAAGGCGTGGCTCGGTTGTGCGCGGGATTCGTTTGGTTGCTCTATGCGGGATTTATGATTGCGATGATATTCCGATTGGCGAATATCTATTTCTCGGCGTTGGGCCTCTAACGTTGAATCGCCATTTGATGGTCTGGACGACAAACCAACGAGCAAAATGCCAAACCATCCGGTGGAGTTTCTCGTCGTTTACGATGAAATCCAAGCATCTTCCTTGTGGAGGCCAATTCCGATGGGCAAATCCACCATTTCCCTTCAGACCATCACGGTCGCCGACCCGTGCCAAGTTTCGTGGGACACCATGCAAGGTGACGACGTCGTCCGGTTTTGCTTGGAGTGTCAACGCCACGTCTACAACCTTTCGGAGATGTCGCGATCCGAAGCCGAACGACTCGTCGAAGAGACCGAGGGGCGTTTGTGTGTACGATTCTATCGGCGTGCCGACGGGACGTTCTTGAGTCGGCGATGCCCGCGGAGTGTTCGAGGTTTCGCTCTGTTCGTGGCCAGTTTGGTGAGCGCCGGAGTCGCAACGATACTCCTTTTATTTGGGGTGAGCCTGGCCTACTCCCATCGGCCAAGTCAGTCCCAGGTTCCGGCCTAGTACTACTCCGTTAAGTCGACATAAGTACCTGTGAGGCAACAACTTGCAAAAGGGC
>CAYYUU010000729.1:0-4666 GCA_964474955.1 uncultured Alcaligenaceae bacterium
ATACGTGGAATGTTGGATCGATGGTGACACCTTCGATCCAGAATTGATCGAAACCCTCCGTCGGGAACTTGGAGAAGACGGACTGACCGCATTGTCTGCCATGGTCTCTCTGGCAATTTGGATCAACCGCTTTACCAAGATTACCGAAGTTCTCCGTCGGAATCGGTGACTTCTTCGGCGTTCTTTCGCCTCCCCCACGTTACCTTTCACTCTGCCTTGTTTTGCTCGTTCCCTTCTGTTACTTCTCTTGTCGAAGCAATTCCTGGACGGAAGCGCTTTCCGATTCACGACCTGAATCTTCTCGCCTTTCGTGCAATTTGGGAAAAGGAATGCCCATGGACGCAAGGATGCGTTTAGTCCTCATATACATGTTGGTTTTCGGTGGATTCGCCGAATCACAGCAGGCACCACAGAAACTCCCACTTCGTCAAGATTGCCACGGAGATGTATTGCCAAATCAGGCGCTGATACGCATTGGTACTACTCGCTTGCGACACAGTGGCGGGGTGTTGTCACTGGCGAGTTCTCAGGACGGTCGATTTCTCGCAACTGTCGGCAAGGATTTTCGTGTGCGAGTTTGGGATGCCAAGAAATTCCATCTGGTCTTTGAGATCCCTGAGCCCAGAACAGACATTCATTCGGTCGCCATTTCTCCAAACGGAAACTATATGGCCATCGGGACTCAGCGGACAACAAAACCACGTCACCACCAAGTCTGTGTGTATGCTCTCCCGTCCGGAAAACTCATTTGGAAACAGAAAGCACACGCCAGAGCGATTACTCATCTTTCGTTTTCGAAAGATAGTTCTAACTTAGTCTCCTATAACTTTGCAGAACTATGTCGTTGGGACGCGAGAAAAGGGCAGAAGTTACATTCGTTGAATTGGAAACAAGATGGTGGTGTCGTTGCAATCTCGCCGAATCATACACTGATTGCTCGCGCGGGGCATTCTGTTGACCGTCAAGATATTATGTTGATGGAGGTCCGTTCGGGAAAAACGCTCGCAAATCTCAAGGGACACAAACGCGCGATCACGGCATTGGCGTTCACTCCGGATGGAACTCATTTGTTTTCGGCTGGGTATGGAGAGCCCGTGTTAGTTTGGAATGTCAGAGAGCGAAGATCATCAGTCCGGGTCGCTCGGGAAGGCGTTTCTTACTTTGCGTTTTCTCCAGATAGTCGATATGTCAGCATGGTCATGGAACAGGGGAATATCTCCGTCTGGGATACCCGCTCGCACAAATACCTCTCGCAATGGAACTTACGTTCGCTACACGGTGATGCCAAGCCCACTCAAGCTATCTTCGTCGCGAAAGGGCGACAGCTCGCAGTTATCCAACGACACTCGCCTGTCATTTGGATTTGTGATCTTGAGAGCGGGAAGCGGCTTTCCCCAACGACTCGCCAGAATGAACCGATTGCGGCGGTCGTATTCTCTCCTGATGGAGAAACTATCGCCATCCAATCGGAAGTTTATCAAGAACCTACGAACCGACACCTTCGTCTATGGAATTCACAAAGCGGTGAATTTCAACAAAGTATACCTGGTCATTGGGGACATATCCCAAGAGTGAGTTTTTCTCCGAAAGGTAGATATGTCTTCTGTGGGGCAAATCACTCATCCCGGCCTATAGTATTTGAACTCAATAATAATATACGCGTCACAATTCGCCGGAACAACCAGGGACATCATCCGCAAGAACATTCACATGCTCAATCGTTTGCCGTGTCGCCTCACGGACTCGTGGCCTACATGGAGAACGAACAGAACATCCAAGTGTGGGACTGGCAAAGCAACAGAATCGTCGCTTCGCGAAATAGCCCGCTCCCTCGTGTCGCGTCGCTGGAATTTTCGCCGGATGGTCAAGAACTCGCTGTTTGTGGTGTGAATGGTGTGGTGCTTTGGAATTGGCAGACGGGAGGCTGCTCGCCAATTTTCCAGACGCCCGAAGCCAAACTCGTGCGTTACTCCGATGACGGTCGACGAATTGCCATCCTGACCCAAACGCAAGGTGGGCGTGTTGCGTTTTGGGATCGCGAGACGCGGCAAATGCGAGAACGGTTTCTTGAGTTGCCCCTCATTGGCGACGTTGCCTTCTCTCCCGATGGCAGAACGTTGGCCGTTGCGACCGCTTCCGAAGCCGACGTGTTGACGCCGGAAGTTCGGATTTATGAACTCGCGAGTGGTCAACTCCGATCGTGTTTTCGCGGACACACGGGGCTGGTCACCTGTTTGGCTTTTTCACAAGATGGCCGACGTTTAGCTTCGGGAAGCGAAGATACCACGGCGTTGATTTGGAACATGAGTCCATCGATTCCGGCGAATCAAAAACTCCCCAAGCTGACGTCTATACGATTCGCGAAGCTCTGGCACGCACTTGGGCTCAAGGATGCAAAGAAGGCCTACATAGCCATCAAGGAGTTAGTCCAACACGGAGACACGGCCAAAAAATTAATTCTTGATAAGCTCCGTGAAAGAGTAACTGTTACATCTCAAGATATTCAGCGAACAATACGTCTGCTGGATCACACGAAATATGTGTATCGAGAACGTGCCATGATTCGCCTCGTGAGTTTGGGACAGAATGCAGTTCCACACCTTCAACGAGCCGCGGCCAAGGGAGCATCTCGCGAACTACAAGACCGAGTCGAGACGTTGTTGATGCGGATTCGAGAGAGGCCGCCGGGCAGTGAACAACTCCGGAACGTTCGGGTAAATGAGGTCCTGAATTGGATTGGGCGATTACACAAATAGAGTTGTGGACATATCAGTAGGACTTATGTAGAAACACACCCGAAAACGACTGCAAGAACTATTTCAAACTAACGCCCTGTAATTTCGCGACGGATGGCCGACGAACTCCGGAGCAAGTTAAATTTTAGGGACTGGGCGATGGAGACGAAAGCCACTATCGGTTCGCGGACGGCGAGGATATCTTTCGCAAGCGTTGTTGCTTGAGTTGTTTCTTGAGGTCTTCCCCGAGTGGTTCGATGAACGTGAGAGTTTCGGAATGGACTGCCCCGCCACCGGGAAGGCCGGTCCACTTGCCCACTAGCTTCGGGCCTTTTTCGCCCTTTTCGATTCTGAAAAGGAGCGTTCCCGCTGACAACATGCCGTCCTTGACCATGGCCCACGTCGCGCCCATGTGTTTTCCATCGACGACGCCCACGCCCATGAACTGGTCGGTGCCGACCCGCCATTGAATCCTGTAAGTCTCCTTGTGTTGGATCACAATGGCCGTGCCGATGTAAACTTGCTTCTTCCCGTCGGCTTCCATGTGCCCACGCACATGGTAGATGCCTTCGAGCGAAACGGCTTTTTTGGCCGCTGGCTGCTTTTCGGTTTTCTCGTTCTTCTGGTCGTCTTTGCTTTGGGCCAGAGAGGTCATTGGAAGGGAAAGGGCGACAACCGAGACGGCGACAATCCCTATCAAGAATCGGTACATTAGAAATCTCCTTTTCTACGTTCGATGTGCTTTCCACCATCCTTCTTTGTATCAGAGGGGATTGGGAAGTGGGAATGGGAATTCTATTGCCCAGGTCCCGAAGCGCTGTTGTCGCATCTCATCGCATTCCCTACAGTAATAGTTTTGCGATATAGTGTTCGAACCTAAGCCATACTTGAGGAGATACGCCCATGGCGATCAAATGTTTTTTCACTGGAAAGAAGCCTTCGCGAGGCAAAAAGATTTCCCGGCGAGGGAAGGCCAAGTACCTCGGTGGGGTCGGTAAGAAGGTCACGGGAATCACCAAGCGCAAGTTCAAGCCGAACTTGCAAAAAGTGAAGGCCGTTGTCGATGGAAAGGTCGTGCGCGTCAAGGCCAGCGTCAAGGCCATCCGCATGGGGCTCGTCGAGAAGCCTCAAGTCAAGAAGCCTTTCGAACTCAAGCCGGTCTAGTAACTCGCGAGACGTGGGGCGGTGATCTACTCACCGCCTTTGAAAATTTCTTCTAGAACACTCCTCGCCGAATCCGGGGACGCGAGGCACATTTTTGTTGCCTTCTCGACCCCCACGCACAGACCTTCGGTAAAGGGAACGGGCGTCTCGGACTCCGGCGGATTCGGGACCAACAACCTGGAAATCATTTCGCACAACTTATCCAATCCCTCGCCGGTCTTGGCAGAGATCCGAACGGCGTCTTTCAGTTCTGGATTGTGCCAGGCTGCATCCAAATCGACTTTGTTGATCACAACTAGCTGGCGAGGAAATTCTCGAACCGGCCAGACAGGTTCGGTCGATCCGTCGACCACCCACAACGGCAAGTCGGCGGCCTTCATCGCCTCGACGGCAAGATCGATGCCCTCTTTTTCAATGACCTCCGGAGAGTCCCGAAATCCAGCCGTGTCGATTATTTCGATGGGCCATCCTTCGATGGCAATGTTCGTCGAAACGGCATCGCGAGTCGTCCCCGGCGTGGCCGACACGACACTCCGTTGATACCCAGCCAATAGATTGATGAGACTGCTTTTGCCGACGTTCGGCGCACCACCAATCGCAACACGCCATGGCTTCGTGAGATGGCGACCGAGCGATACTTGCCCCTGGAGTTCTTGGAGTTGCGTAAGGGCTTTTTCCGTTTTGTCCTCGCGAAGCAAATCAATAATGGCGACGACGGCTTGCACGAAAGCCCCATGAAATTGATCTAGCAAGATCCTTGCGGTTCG
>CAYYUU010000730.1:0-4662 GCA_964474955.1 uncultured Alcaligenaceae bacterium
GAAGCATCGCCAAACAATCTTCGATCGGATTTACAAAGCATTGAACTGGGGCGGAGGTCTCTTATTATTCGAAAAGGTCCGCGGTCCGGATGCTCGATTTCAGGACATCATGACTGCGATGTATAATGATTATAAGTTGGAGCAGGGATATACGGGAGACGAAATCATCGCCAAGTCGCGCAGCCTCAAAGGAATTCTTGAGCCCTTTTCGACAGCGGGGAATCTCGGACTCCTGGAACGTGCCGGATTCGTCGACGTAACGACGGTGATGAAGTATATATGTTTCGAAGGATTTCTCGCGATTAAGTAAGAGTGCAGGTCAGGAAAGTTGCTTTTCGCTCCGCGAAAAGTTGTCTTTGAGAGTCGCCTTTCGCTCCACGAAAAGACGCCTGTTTGAGAGCTTGGGACAACGTCCCAAGGGGAAAATTGTGGCGTTACTTCGGCTGGGCTCAATAACCAACCGTCCAACAACTATCTTTGATATTGACTCACAGAACCAACCATCCAGAAAATGTGTCTTTCTGACGGAAATAACAGTTATCGTATCATAACAACATAATAAGCATTATGGATTCTTCAATCGCCTCCCCCATTCCGAAGGGTATGTCCATCGTCGTTGCAGCTTTATATAAATTTGTGCCGTTGCCGGACTTTGAATCTCTGCGTGATCCACTCTACGCTCACTGCGAATCACAGGAGATCGTCGGGACACTCCTTCTCGCTCCGGAAGGAATCAACGGAACAATCGCAGGATCGCGGTCTGCGATTGACTCGGTGCTGGCATACTTGAAAGATGATCCGCGGTTGGTGGATCTCGAACACAAGGAATCGTATGCCGGGGAAATACCGTTCCATCGATTGAAAGTAAAACTCAAAAAGGAAATCGTGACGATGGGCGTGGACGGACTCGCCCCCGCTCACCAAACGGGTCAACACGTCGATCCCGCCGAATGGAACCGACTCATAACTGATCCGGACGTTCTCGTAATCGATACGAGAAACCAATATGAGTGCGACATCGGAACATTCCAAAACGCCGTCTCTCCGGGCACAACCAATTTTCGAGAATTTCCGCAATACGTCCAGGAACAACTCGACCCACAAAAACATCCCAAGATCGCCATGTTTTGCACGGGCGGGATCCGGTGCGAAAAGGCGAGCGCGTACCTTCTGCAACAAGGCTTCGAAGAGGTCTATCAACTCAAAGGCGGAATCCTCAAATATCTCGAAGAGATCGCGCCGGAGCAATCGCTCTGGAACGGCGAATGCTTTGTGTTCGACAATCGTGTGGCAGTCAATGAAGGACTCGAGCCCGGACAGCACGTCCAGTGTTTCGCGTGTCGCCGCCCGCTAAGCGCCGAGGACGTTGCGTCCCCCGCATATCAACCGGGTGTTTCTTGTCCGCACTGCCTGGATGAGTTGACCGAGAAAAGACTCGCCAGTTTTCAAGAACGACAAAAACAAATCGAGTTGGCGAAACAGCGAAACGAAACACATATCGGAAGGACGATGCCTGAACCGAAGGGGGAAGTGGGAGAGTAAGTTGCTTTTCGCTGGGGCGGACGGATGATCAACTGTCGCATTCGAGTTTGGTTTTGAGCCGCGCAGCGGCGTAAGATCTTAGCCGTGGGTGTGAACCCAAGGGGAAGGGGAGCGATCTCACAATTCCGTAGCCGTCAGGCCACGGCTAAGATCTGTAGCTGCTGCGCGGCTCAAAACGCAACCCAAATCCGACCAAACCAACCAACAGGTAACATTGAGAAAATAAACATGGCCACACTCGTTCAAGCCATTCGCATGGCCTTACACTACGGCGAAGAAAACCTCGGAGTCACCGACATTTTCGGAGAAGACGTCGGCCCTCCGTTGGGTGGAGTCTTCACCGCAACGCAGGGACTCAAGACGTCGTGGAACTCTCCGCTCGACGAACGCGGGATCGTCGGGACGGCAATGGGAATCGCCTACGCTGGCGGAAGGCCCGTTTGTGAGATCCAATTCTGCGACTATGGATTCAACACAATCGATCTACTCAAAGTCGCGGGAAACCAACGATGGGCAGGGGCGGGTAACTATGATATGCCCATTGTATTGATGACGCCAAGTGGTTCCGGAATCCGCGGCAGTCTCTATCACTCGCACTCGTTTGAGAGTTGGGCCACGCGATTGGCCGGATGGAAAATCGCCATGCCGAGTAATGCGTATGACGCCTATGGCTTGATGCTTTCGGCCATCAAAGATCCCAACCCTGTAATGATGCTCTTGCCGAAAGCTCTCCTCCGTGTGCGAAGCTCTGAACTATTGCCTGGCGAACCCGACGACGCCGAAACTCTCAAGAGCATGATCGACGCACCCGTCGGCGACCGCAGCAAATGGAAACCGAAGTGGCCCGAGATCGAGCCCTACTTCATTCCATTCGGCGAAGCTCGTCTATGCCGCGAAGGCGAAACCGCCACCATCGTCAGCTATGGTCGAACTCTCCCGCTGTGCGAACAAGCCGCCGACCAACTCGCCGAAGAACACGACCTCTCGTTCGACGTAATCGACCTCCGGACAATGTTTCCGTATGACTGGAACGCCATCTGCCGAAGTGTCGAAAAAACAGGCCGAGTTCTCTTCGTCAACGAAGACACCGAAGTCACCAACTTCGGCGAACACCTCCTCCGCCGCATAGTCGATGAGTATTTTTATGAGTTGTTAGTCCGACCACGCGTTCTCCTCGGAAAACACATCCCTGGAATCGGACTCAACCAAACTTATGAACAAAATAGTGTGCCGCAGCTTCCCTCCATCAAAACTGCCATGTATGACGTTGCAACGGAACCAGCCTGAGATCTCGGAGTGGTTTGTTGTAGGGTGGGGCCAGCGTGAGCGCAGCGAAGGAGTTGCATGCTGCGAAGCAGCAGTGCGACTCCGGAGCCGAAAGACAACACTGCGAAGGCCCACCATGTCTTATTTCCACATCCCAACAACCGAAAACAGAACCCAACCGCCAAAACATGTGTCCCCTGTGTAGGAACTAACGAAATGTCCAAGCTCGAAGTGACCAAAGTCGATCATGTATCCGTCATCATCACAGACGTAGAACGAAGCCGACACTTTTATGGTGAAATTCTCGGACTCAAGGATCGCGAGATCGCACGACCACGAACATTCGATTTCATGGTGGTTTGGTATGACCTGGGCGATCACCACATCCATCTGTTACTAAAAGACGAACCTGACACGATCTCACCCAGACATTTTGCGTTGCGTGTGAAGGACGCGAAAGCTGCCCGAGAATACTTCCGCGAGCACGGCATCGAGACCAAAGAGACCGTCGAGATTCCCAGCGCGGATCGATTCTTCATCACCGATCCCGATGGCAACCGAATCGAAATCATCCAGTGGTTGCGGCCTTATGATCCGGAATCTGACGGGGCGAAGTAACCCAACCAGCGAAATCATGATCGGCACGATTCGAGACTTCCTAACAGAAAGCGATTCATGCCTCCAGAAACCAAACCTCTCCCACTCCGCTCCGAGTTGGTCGCGTTACTCAACGCCTGCAAGCAAAAGCCCGAAGACGACGTACCGCGTCTGATCCTCGCCGACTGGCTCGAAGAACAAGACGAAACCGAGAGAGCCACGCTCCTTCGCCTTCAATGTCGCGAACGCCAACTCACGGCTCCCGAAGACAAAAACGAACTCGCACACGCCTTTGCCGAAATCGACGAACTGAAGCGACTCCATAAATCATCATGGCTCGGCCTGCTCGAAGACCCATACATCCGCGTTGAGCTTCAGTACGGCTTGCTGGCCGTGAGTGCGCGGACACAAGCACTGTTCGATGGCGCTTTGGCGTCGGTCGAAGTGTACGAGCCGTGTGCGTGGGTCGACGATCTCGAATTGCTGATTTCGCAAACGACAGATCTTTCTCAACTTGCAGCGTCGCCGCACTGGAAGCGCGTGCCAACTTTGCGGCTCCGGTACGCCCCGATACAGACGCCCCATTTGAGTTTCAACACGGACGACGAGGACAAAGAGGATATCGATTGGGTGGCTCTAGAAGAACTCGACGCCATGGACTGGCTCACGAATCTCGATCTGAGAAAACAGGCCATCGGAATTGAGGGAGCCAGAGGATTGGCGAACTGGCACCACCGTGAACGCCTTCGTTCGTTAAATTTGGCCTCGGGCGATCTTGGCAAAGATGCGATCCACACTCTATGCTTCTCGAATTCGTTCGCTCAACTGGTTGACCTGGACTTGAGGGCAAACCGCATCGGGGATCATGCTTCAGCTGCGTTAGCCACTTCGCAAGCGTTCCCAAACTTGCGGACGCTCAATCTTTCGCACAATATTATTGGAGATGAGGGCGTGACGAAGCTTGCTTACTCCCCAATCCTGGCGAAAGTAACCCAATTAAATCTCTACGCGAATCAGATCGGGACGGCGGGCGCCACGGCTCTTCTGGATTCTCCGTATCTCTCGGAACTGACTCGATTGGACCTTCGCGGAAACCGATGCGACGATGTCGAGGTGCTTCTCCGAGAGCGTTTCGGGAAGGCCGTTTGGTTGAGTTGGAAGGACCTCCCCTCGTGAAAGTGTTCGGTGAATGATGCCAAAGTCGTAGGTGCCGATTTTTCGATCATCAACTCTCAAGCTAAGATGATCTTCTGACCT
>CAYYUU010000731.1:0-4659 GCA_964474955.1 uncultured Alcaligenaceae bacterium
TCGCAACATCCGCACCAACAACGTCACAACGATTATCAAGACAGAGAGATTATCCATATGGGCTTTGAATTTCAGCCCAGATGGAAAAACCCTCGCAACCGACCAGAGGTACGCCAAAGGGCAGTTGTGGAATGTTGATTCAAGACAACCGACAGTTACTCTTGAGAGTCACACCAATTCGATCAATTCATTGTGTTTCAGTCCCGATGGAAAGACCCTCGCATCCGGAAGTGCGGATCACACTGTCAAACTGTGGGAAGCGACGACCGGAGCCGAGCTACTCTCTCTCGAAGGCCATTCGGATCGGGTCAACACGGTGGCGTTTAGCTCCGACGGAAAGACCCTCGCATCCGGAAGTGATGACAAGACCGTCAAACTTTGGGACTGGCATTCTGGTCGCAAACTCAAGACCCTCAGCGGCCAGCGGAGGAGAGTGTATTGCGTCTTGTTCCATCCCGACGGGCGAACCCTTGCCTCCGGGGGAGGAAAGGGAACCTTGAAGCTGTGGTCACCGGAGGCACCGAGGAATTTCGTCGTTTTGAAGGGGCACTCGGATCATGTCGAGGCGGTGTCCTTCACTCCGGACGGGACGACGCTTGCTTCCGCTAGCCAGGACAAGACAATCAAACTTTGGGACGTCCCCTCCGGACGACTCAAGAAAACTCTGAAGGCCCATGACGATTGTGTGGCTTGGGTCGGCTTCCGCCCCGACGGGGAGGTCTTGCTCTCGAGAGCCCTCAATAATGTCCTGCGGCTCTGGGATGTTTCCAATCTCGCGTAATACTCAAGATTTTCGTCCCCGAAAAAATATTCCAAAAAATTTCCGGAATCCTGAATCCATTTCGAACCCCGCGTCTCTAATGTTTTGAAGAGCGGGAAACGACCAGAGAAAAGAACAACAGATCACCTCGCTCTCCAGTCCAACAGTGTCGTGAAACAACAAAATACAATGTCTTTGGATCCCGCAGAGGTTCCGTATGCAGCGGAGGTTCTTACCTTGTTCTATATGATTCCTGGATTCAACCCAAAAAATGGCCTGGTCAACCAGGTGGCTTCCCCTTTGTCTGCCTTGGAACAAGACGTCCAGGGGATGTTTGATTCGTTCTTTGGCGATTCGCCTTTGGCCCAGCAGATGAATGCTCCGCAATGGGGGCTTGACATCGAAGAACGCCAAAACGAAACGTTGGTCCGGGCCGAGTTGCCTGGCTTTGAGGTGAGCGATCTTGACGTCCAAGTCCACGAGGACATGTTGACGATCGTGGCCAAGCACTCCGAAGAGGCCAAACCGGCAGGCAGCAACGAGCAACAGGGCGAAACACTCCGCATCCGTCGAGTCCGCAACGTCCGCCGGTCGGTCCGACTGCCGAAAGGACACGACACTGAGAACATCGATGCCAACTACCGCAACGGTGTCCTTGAGCTTCGGATTCCTCGCCGAGCCGACGCCGTTGGTCGAAAAGTCGAAATCAGAGGATAATCGCGTTTCGCGAGAACGAATCCACGAAGAAACCCCAGCCGAAAGGTTGGAGTTTCTTTTTTGGTTCGGTGCCTTCCACCACATCTATTCCCAGTTGATCTCACAATCCGGAAGCGTGTCTCGCAACTTACGAATCGCTTCCTGCGACATCTCAGTCCCGCAGAGGTCCAGTTTCTTCAAGCTCTTCATCTCTCGGAGCGCTTCCGATGAACTGTCGGTGATGGCATCATTGTAAGCCAAGTTCAGCTTTTCGAGCCCCTCGAGTTGCGTAAGATGAAAGACCCCAACGTCCGAAATTTCCGACTCGGACAGGTCCAAAATCCGCAGTGCGCTGAACTGGGCAATGTAAATCAGAGCCTCGTCGTGAAATTCCCCACCACACGCGTAGAGTTCTTCCAAGTTAGTCAAACCACCGAGCGAAGCAAAACCGTCCCCGGTGAGATCAGTCCAGTCGAGGTGCAATTGACGGAGATTGACCAGCGGCGCAAGCGCGGCCAGATTGTCTTCCAAGAGCGGCGTGTCCGTCAGGTTGAGGACTTCGAGGTTCTCCAGTGTCGCGAGATTAGCAAACTCGTCACCGTGAATCCGTGTTCCGGACAAATCAAGTTCCTTCAGTTCCGGCAACTCGGATAGCGCTTTCAAACTCTCGTCCGTGACTTCGCGGCAGTCGGCAAAGCTCAAGTTTCTCAGCGAAGGCAACTCTCGCAGCCGCAAGCTCTTTCCCATCACATTCGTGCCATCCAACTGAAGATGAGTCAGGTGCTCCAACTTCGGTAAGCACTCCAACCCCTCGTCCGTTATTCCTACGCTAGAGAGTTTGAGATGCTCAAGCCGTTTGAGCTTCCCGATGCGGAGCAATCCCTCGTCGGTTATCGGACAATGGACAATGGCAAGTCGCCGCAAGTTCGGCAAGCCAGTCAGATGCCGCAGGGTGGAATCGTACAATTCTGAGATGTACGTTTCGATGTCTTCGAGCAGAACTAACTGACCGATCGATGCCCAGGCGTCGTCACGTATGCAAGCGTTATCGAAGTGTATCGACCGCAACTGCCGGAGGTTGTGCAGCGGTGCGATGTGGTCGAGGGTAACGTCGGCCTTGCCAATGACGACTTGCTCCAGTTCTGGTAGGTCCTGCAACAATTCCATCTCGTCGACGGTCAGGCGGTCCTTCCAGAAGCCAGTCCGCTCGCCCCAAGTCAAATTGTACCACTCGTTCAACCGTGTGTTCTCGACGAACTTCTTCCAAGAAACCGAAACGATCGGCTGTCCTGGGTCCGTCGCGGACCGCTCGAATTTGCCTTTTCGCAATTCGATGATCCACCCGAAGTACCCATCCGAAAACGCCAGATGAGCGACCCAGTTCGGCACTGCTTCGCAAGGACTCTGTCGGAGTGCACGGAGTATTTCGTCGTCGTCGCATCCGGCCTCTTCCAGCGCGTCCGCCAAGATTGGCAATTTCTTCGTGGCGGATTTCTCGAGAATTTTGCGGGCCATTGCGCGGACGTCGTCCGTCCACCACGTCGGGGCTGGATACTTCGGCTCGTCCACAACCGGATCTTCTGGTTGCCGCATGAATTCGGTCAACGGCAAGTTCTCGATCGATCCCGACGAGACCGCGCTGACCTCGAACGCCCAGCCTGCCGGAGGTAACCAAGTTTCTTCACTCATGATGATGGTCTGTCCCTTTGGTGTCCCGAATCCTTGGGCGGGATGGAGATGGCGTTGCGAGAGAGATGGAAAAGTATTCGGTCTAACAATTGTCTTTTGGAATGTTGGTTTTCCCGCGTGCAGGCACTTTGCTTTGGAGGCTTCGCCTGCGTGCGATCAATCAGAAAAGACAAAGAGCTTTTCGCGGAGCGAAAAACAACTACGCAACACACACCAGCGAAAAGCTCAAGTTCGCGTCGCATCCCAAGTGCTTCGAAACCATTCCATTTCTTCGGCAATGCCGCTCGCCAGGTCAGCTTGCTGGAGTTCGGGAGGCAACACTCCCCACGCATACGTCTCGACCTCAAAATGGTCCGTCAGTTCTAGCTCGGCAGTCGTTCGAATGCACTCCAAAATGGCCGCTCGGGAAGCCCGCAAATGCCCGAACTTTTCGAGATAAATCGGCACATGAAAATGGACACGCCAGTCATCGGAATTGTTCGCTTTGTTTTCGGCCGCCAGTGCGTCTCCCAAATCTTCGTAGAACGTGTAGTCCGATGATCCTGACCGCCCAACACACGTTTGGTGCAGATAGCGATGTTCGTCGAACGTCCTGAGCTGGTCGACGGCGGCTTTATGATGCTCCGGCTCAATGTCGGCAAACGGTAACTGAACCGCCGAGGACACCTGAATTTTACCAACTCCGATGCCCGCTTCGTGATAACTCTGGAGGACCTCCGCTTGTTCTTCGAACATGACTACTTGATGACAGATATCGTGACAAACTTGGATGTGCCGTCGCAACACGTCTTCATTCCCGCCCCGGAACAGGTGTTCTCGGAAGAATACCAAAACGTCCTGACTTCGAGTGAGAACGCATCCCGGTTCGGGTTCGAGGCAGAGACAAATGTAACGACCGGTCTCTTTCTCAAGGTTGTGGAGGGTGTTGGCGACGTCACGAAGATCCTCGACCGCCCCAGCGAGTTCTTGAGCGGTCAGCATCGGAGTTCCCCACGCAATCGGGACCGTAGAAATACTCCCCCGCTGTCCTTCGGGCAACAACTGGTGCAGGATCGTGATGAGGTTCTTGGTGTAGCTCAGCCGCTCGGCCTCGAACCATGTCGGTCGGTAGACATCATGCTTTACAACGTCTTGGTGAAAGTTGCCATACGGAAAGCCGTTGAGCGTAAACGGCACGAGCCCGACAATTCGCAACCACTCCGCAAAGTCGCCGACTTGGTTTTCCTGAACGAGCTTTTCTGCCGCCGAGGCCGAGAGCCAAAGCCCAATGCCCATCGACGAGTTCGGCGCAAATTGCTCCTTCACGGCGCACGCGTACTTGTGTAAGTTCAATCGCGTTTGCTCCAGGTCGGCGCCAGCGTGAACGTTCGTACAATATCCAATTTGTGGCGTGCTCATAATGGATGCAGCGTGTGGCTGTCCTATTCTGTTGACGGAGGTTTGTCGACAAAACGCGCTGTTGAAGGCTGCATGGCGGATGAACCGAAAGTAGCAGGCACACTCAGTGTGCCTGC
>CAYYUU010000732.1:0-4654 GCA_964474955.1 uncultured Alcaligenaceae bacterium
GGAAAAGGCATCCCCTGCCCTGGGAGCCAGATCGGTCAATATGAGTTGCAAGAGTCCATCGGTCGGGGAGGAATGGGCGAAGTTTGGAAGGCCCGGCATGTAGACATCGAGCGTGTCGTGGCGTTGAAAATGATTCGTTCGGGAGAACTCGCGACGGACAACCAAATCGAGCTGTTTCGGATGGAGCAACAGGCCGTCGCTGTGCTCGATCACCAGAACATCGTCCCAATCTACGAGGTGGGCGAGGAAAACGGCATCCATTTCTTCGCCATGAAGTTAATCGAGGGAACAAGGCTTAAAGACCGTATCGACGAGCTTGTTCAGGACCCACTGACGGCAGCCCGCCTCATCGCGACTGTCGCCAGGACCGTTCACCATGCCCACGAACGTGGCATCTTGCATCGCGACTTGAAACCAACCAACATTTTGCTCGACGAGAACGACGAACCGGTCGTGATCGACTTTGGTCTTGCCAAGCGACTTGAGGAAACGATCGAAGAAAATCGCGCGAAGGAACTTGCCGGGACCGCGCCTTACATGGCACCCGAGCAAACGCGAGTCGGAGGGGTGTTGACGACGGCTGTCGACATCTACGCGCTTGGGGCGGTGCTCTATCATTGCCTGACGGGACATCCTGCGTTTACCGGACCGCATGTGTCGGTCGTTTTGCATTTCGTGAGGAAAGAACCTCCGCGGCCTCCGAGAGAATTCAATCCGTTGGTGCCCCTGGCGCTCCAGACGGTCTGCATGCGTTGCCTCGAAAAAGAGCCCGATCAACGGTTCTACCGAACGGCGGAAGAACTCGCCGAGGATCTCGAACGATACATCGAGGGAGATCCGATCAGTGGGATTCCAGTTCCGTGGCATTCACATTTCTGGAATTGGTGTCGGAAACATCCGAAAGTCGCGACGCTATCGAGCCTGTTGATTTTGGCCTTCGTCATCGGCTCTTTTTTCTCGACGTACTTTTGGATGCGGACGCGGCAAGAAGCCTTCAAGGCCGAGAGACGAGCCGAGAACGAAAGAATCGCTCGAAAAGAAGCCGACAATGCCAGAGAACTGGCCGAGTGGGAACTGTATGTCAGCCAGTTGTCTCTCGCCCAGAAGGCGATCCAACGACACAACCACCTTTCTGCATGGGAACACCTGGAACTTTGTCCGGAACGATTTCGCCACTGGGAGCACGCCCATCTCGTCGGTTTGGCAAAGGAACTTCAACCAACTGTGCGGAAACACAAGGACATGATTTGGGACATCGCGTTGAGCCCGCGTGGGACGCTCATCGCGGGAGCCTGCAACGATGGAGTCGTTCAGATTTGGGACGCCAAAACGGACAAGACGAAGCAGACCATTCGGGCACACGGCAAGCGAGAAGTTTGGGGCGTCGACTGGAAGAGCGAGACGATCCTCGCGACGGCCGGAGCCGACGGAACCGTGAAGATCTGGGACATCCGCAAACCCAAAACGCCGCTCTGGACGCTCTCGCTCTATGCCAGACCGAAGTCGCCAATACAAGTTTGGGCTTTGGCCTTCAGTCCCGATGGAAACTATCTCGCTTCGGGATGCACGGACCGCCGAGTTCGCGTGTGGAAATGGAACGGAGCAAAACCAGAACTCCATGCGACGTTCGAACATCAATACGCCATTTGGTCCGTCGCGTTCAGTCCCGACAATACCATGTTGGCCAGTGCCGCGGGCAAGTTCGAAAAGCAAACGATTACTCGCGGAAGTGGCGAAGCCTGGTTATGGAATCTCAAAACGAAACAGCGAGTTGCTCGGCTCGCGAAGAATCGGACGTGTACGGAGGTCGCCTTCAGCTCCGACACGCGATGGATTGCCGTGGCGGGCTATGACGGACTGGTTCAACTTTACGATCGAACGCGAGGCAAGATCACGAAGGAACTCGACGAACACGCCGACCCGCGAGTCATCAGTTTAGCATTCAGCCCGGACAATAAATATCTCGCCTCGGGGAGTTGGGACACGACGGTGAAACTCTGGGACATCACAACGGGCGCGGCAATTCGAACGCTCCGTGGCCACAAGGGCGCCGTGCCAGGGGTGATTTATCCTACGAACCAGGGCGGGCGTTTCATCTATACGTCGAGCGGCGAGATTGGTAAGTCGGGCGCGATCCATCGTTGGGACTTGAAAGACAATCCCGGATACGTGACGCTTTCGACGGCCCAGGAGAAAACGTTGTGCGTGGCTTTCCGGGTTGGTCAACCTCCCGACGTTCCGCCCCTGCTTGCTTCGGCGGGTGAGGCAACGGGCATCATCGAACTTTGGGACTTACACCAACGCAAAGTCCTGGGTGTGCTCAAGGGACACGAAGGCGATGTCCACGCTTTGGCGTTCAGCCCCGATGGTCGGTGGCTGGCTTCGGGGAGCGCCGACAAGACCGTCCGAATTTGGGATCTGAAAACCAAACAAAAAGAACCGAAGGTCCTGAAAGGTCATACTCATCCGATTGTGAGTTTGTGTTTTCATCCCGACGGAAAGACGTTAACCTCGGGCAGCGGCGAGCCCGATCACTTTGGCGTACCTGGGAAAGTGATCCTTTGGGACGTGAAGTCGGGCAAAATTCAAAGAACGCTAACCGGGCACCACGACGGAGTCTACAGCTTGGTGTTCGACAAGACGGGCCAAACGTTGGTTTCCACGAGCGGCCTTTGGGACGGAAAACGAGGACGCCGATACATCGGCGGTGAGGTCTTCCTCTGGAATCGGAAAGGCGAAACCAAGCCGAAAGTTCTGAAAGGCCACACCGGATTGGTTCTGTGCGCCGCCTTCGACCCGGACCACAATCTTCTGGCCACGGCGGGAGCGGACCGAACGATTTGTCTTTGGGACATGAAAACGGCCAAGTTGCTCCAGAAACTCTCGGGGCACATGAGCCAGATTCACAATCTCACCTTCAGCCCCGACGGAGAACGATTGGCGTCGGCGAGTGCCGACCAAACGATCAAACTCTGGCACGTCTCGCGTGGAAGTCTGGTCATGGACCTACCCATTCGTGAGGGACGCTTTCGGGCCGTAACGTTTAGTCCCGATGGGCTGTATCTCGCTGCGGCGTGTACCGACGTGACGGTGAAAGTGTGGCGTGGAAGTGGAAAATAGCCACAGATTTTCTATTCATCTATGGCTATGGAATGGTCTGTCGTGGCTCTGTTCAGAGTTCTCAGGCCGCGCTCGTCAAATTGGTCATGATCTCTTCGGCGCTCGGAACTCGATTCAAACAATAGAAGTGGATTCCCGGCACGCCGTATTCAAGGGCCTTTTGGCAAATGTCGGTGCAGAGTTCGACGGCATATTTCCGGACGGATTCGTCGTCGTCACCGTACTCCTCGAGCTTTTTGAGCATCGGGTCGGGAATGCTAGCTCCACACATCGAAGTGAATCTTTTGATTTGCGACGTCTTGAGAAACGGCAACACGCCGGGAACGATCGGAACCTTGATGTTCTTCTTGTTCCGCAGGTAGTCGTCCATCTCCACGAAGTCGTTCCAGTCGTAGAAGAGTTGGGTGATCAGGAAATCGGCTCCGGCCTCGACCTTGGCGACGGCGTTGTCCCAGTCCTTGAGTTTGCCACCGGGACATTCCTGGTGTCCTTCGGGATAGCATGCCGCTCCGATGCCAAAGTCGCCTCGATCCTTGATGAACTTGATCAAGTCCAACGAGTACGTGAATCCGCCCTCGGTGGGCACGAATTCTGTCTCGCCTTTGGGTGGGTCACCACGCAAGGCCAAGACGTTTTCGATTCCCAGACTCTTGGCCTCGTCGAGGAAGGCGTTGATTTGTTCTTTCGTCGAACCCACACACGTCAGGTGCGCCATGGATTCGACGTGAAATTTGTCACGAATGCCACTGACGATACGCAAAGTGGCGTCTCGGGTGCTTCCGCCTGCGCCATACGTCACGGAGAAAAACGATGGACCAAGACTTTTTAATTGAGGAATTGTTTCCTCGAATAACTTGGTTTCGTCTTCGGGCGTTTTCGGCGGGAAGAATTCGAAGGAAAAGGTTGGTTCGGGACGCTCATAAAGCTCTCGGATATGCAACGTCGAAATCCCCTTTTGTTGTAGATCGGGCAAGCATCGACTTTGGGCCGATGAGTCATCGAAAATTAGTTTTCGTTGTTATTGTAGCAATCCGACCCCTCAGAATCGAGCCAGAAGGTTTTCTGGAAGCACGAGGAAGGCGTGTGCTGTGTCCGGACAAAGATGGGCGTCCTTTTGTTGGGGCGGTCGGAGCCATCATTGTCGTGTTTGCAGTGTTGTTTCGGAGAGTGTCGTTTTTCGCTTCGTGAAAGAATGCCAAATGCCTCCGTGGTTGTTTTTCCAATCCGAGGCGGGAAATGTGTACGCAAAAAGCGCAAAAATACCCAACATCGGATTTTTTGCCCTTTTTGCGTACACATTTGACCCCGGCGGGAGCATTTTCGAAAGGTCGTTTTTCGAGCGGGAAGCCCAAAACACATACACAAAAAACACAAAAATCAGCGCGAGGTATTTTTGTGTTTTTTGTGTATGCGTTTTGGGAGTTCGGGGCGCATTTTCGAAAAGTCGTTTTTCCAGCGGACAGTAAAAATTACGTACAGAAAACCAATTCTGTCCGGCGCGATGTTTGCTTGCCTTCCCCAGTGCTGCCCTACA
>CAYYUU010000733.1:0-4653 GCA_964474955.1 uncultured Alcaligenaceae bacterium
GTCCCACCGACCACCGCGTCGACCTCGGGGAGGGCGGTCTTCGTCTCGGTGCCTTTCGCGCCGGTCGTAGCGGTCGTCGGACCTCCTTCGGTCGTCTCTTCCCCAATCATGTTCGTCGCCGTACCCGCGTCGATCGGTGGAGGAACGGGAGTCCGGCGAGGGCATGGCTTGGAGATTCGCGGGAAGGTCTTCCCCACAACTTGAGCAATATCCGTGTTGCCGTTCTTTGTTACTAAGAGGAACTTGACAGCTAGGACATTGGAATGTCTCCATGAAGGCAACTCCGTCCGGAGGGTGGATGATCCAAGTAGGCTTTGGGAGCGAAAACGCAGACGCAACGTTTGTACTTATCGTAGGTCAAAATGTTTCGAGATGCACCTTGAATTCGTCCCCGAGCCCTCCCACTTGAACAAGCTTCGTTGGACTTTGCGTGCCATTTCGCTTTTATTGAGAAATTCGCAGCGAATTTATCCAGATGGCGGGCGCTCTCGGAATGCAATATTGCTTGTTGTGAGAATCTTGATTCGTAAGGTGAGAGTGACAGCACCATCAACCAAGACAAAACAAACAAAACAAAACAAAGACAACGGCACACGGGGGGCGGGAAATGTATTGTTGTTGTCGTAGGTCCACGCGGCTCACGTGTACCTACGACAACAACAAAAAAAGGACATGTTTTTCGCGTTTCCGTGTCCCTACTACTTTATGTGTTTGCTTCCTCGTCCCAACTGAACATCGGTTGGGAGTAGTCTTCGCTGGCCCCCGGAGACGACCCGACTGACTTGGCTTTCTTCTTTCGGGTCTTGTGTTTTTTCGTCCCGTGCTCCAACACAATTGTTTCAATTGGTCGGTTTTGCAGGGCCGTGTGGAGTTCGAGTTGCGGTTCGTTTTCCAGAATTTCACGCATCGACCCCTCGGCCATCGGAATTCGGTTGCACTCTTCGCTGAGGTGGAGTTGAACGACGTGTTGGAGCGTGTGCGGGTCGGAAAGCTCGAGCACTCGGCGAATGAGTGCGACGGCTTGTTTATTCGAGAGGTGTCCGGCGTTGCCAAGGTTGCGGGCAATGATCTTTCGCGAGCGGCTGCTCCCGCGCTGCAGGTCCTCGTCGTGGTTGAATTCCAAAGCCAAAAGCTCTACATTCGCCAGGTGGTTCGCGATCGTCTCGTCCCAGCTGCCAAGGTCCGCAGCGTATCCGACTCGCGTCGGATCGCCGAACATGTCACGCGGCCCGTCGAAGCGAAATCCACACGTCGCCCCGCTATCATGTCGCACGAGAAACGGAACGACACTCAAACTCGGCGACAGTTGCAACGGCGTGTTTGGTTCGTACACGAAGGCCAGGCCTTTTGCTTCGAGCATACCAAACGCCGAACTCGTGGCTTTGAACGCGAGTTGGTGTTCGCAGTGCGTGTACAGGGGGATGTTCATCTCCGCCAGACGAGCGAGCGTGGCCTCGTTCCAGTGGTCTGTATGAGTGTGGGTCAACAAGACCGCCTTGATGTCGGCCCATTCGAACCCGGCGATCTCGAGTCGTTCTCGCATCCGCTTCGGGTTCAAACCGACGTCGATCAATACGCCAAAATCAGGGATCCGCAGGCACGCGGAATTTCCGCCGCTGCCGCTGGCCAACACGGTAAATTGTACAGGCATGATTAACGCCTCTTGCTTGGCTGAGACTTCACTGGGCGACCGGGTCTTGGCGACGTTCCCTGGGCAGTAGACGCCACTGGACTCGGTGTGGATACATTGTTCTCGAACGGATTGGGTTGGTGGTCTCGACGCGGTCGAGATTTGGAAAACAAGAGTTTGTCCAGAGACACGACTCCGCCTCCCATAATCAATAAGGCCAGACACAAGGCAGCCAACACGAAATGGTATTCGAATCCGATCTGCCCGGCCTCCTCGGTGATGACGGAAAATCCATTCTGGCCATGAAGATTGTGAATCTCCCAACCGACCACGACGCTCGCGCCGAGGGCAGCGAACCGAGTGAGAAAACCGAATAGCAAGGCAACGCCGCAGAGCAAACTCCCGTACGCCACCAACATTTGTTCGATGGCGAGGAACCCCTCCGTCCACGCGGCTCCCCATTCGGTTTCGGCGTTGACCTTCTCTAACCCGTGGAAGACGAAAACGGTGGCGAGCCCGAGACGTAAGACGAGGGGGCCGAGGATTTGTTTGTTGGTATAATCAAGCATGTGATCCTCAGAGTGTTTCCTGCGATTCTCCCAACATACCAAACATGCCAAGACCTTCCGACCGCAACCCAACCGAACGGTTCACTTACCTTGCCGACGTCTATGCCCGGTATCGCCCGGGCTATCCGTCCGCCGCCGTCGATTTCATACTGGAGCGATGTTCCCTCCGGCCGGGAAGCCATCTCGCCGACGTCGGCTGTGGAACTGGAATTTCTTCTCGACTCTTTGCCTCGCGTGGCTTGAACGTCATCGGCATCGAACCGAATGGACCCATGCGAACCGAAGCCGAAAAAGCTACTCATTCGAATAGTGAACTTCAGGTCAGTTATCAACAGGGTACAGCAGAATCGACGGGTTTACCAGAGGCAACTTGCGACGCCGTGCTTGCCGCGCAGTCGTTCCATTGGTTCGACCCGGAGCCGACCTACCGAGAGTTCCGACGGATTCTCAAGCCCGATGGCTGGGTCATACTCGTGTGGAACGAAAGAGACGAGGCGGACCCATTCACGCTCGACTACAGCGAAGTGATCGGACAATTTCCGGACACCCCGAGAACTGAATCGATGCGTTACACGGCCGGCAACACGTTGTTTGCGACCACAGAATTTCAAGACGCCCGAAAAGACCTCTTTGCCAATCAACAAGTCGTCGACGAAGAAGGGCTCATCGGTCGCGCGTTCTCCGCGTCGTACGCCCCCCGCGAGCCCGAAGCCGTGGAGCAAGTGACGCAGAAATTGCGAGCCGTTTTTCGAAAGCACCAGAATGGCGGAGCCGTTGCGATTCGGTACGAAACGGCTGTGTACACGGCGAAGGTTGCGGGTTGAGATTTCGAACACTCAACAAAAACAAAATACAAAAGCGTCCGCGAAGCTGACGCACTCAAAACAAAAACAGGCGTCTTTTCGCGGAGCGAAAGGCGACACTACTAAACAAAAGAAGCAGATCGCGCCCTCCTTACTTCTCCCCTTCGATCGCGAAGAAATGCGTTCCCCGCACCCCAGTCACGCAAACTCGAGCCCCATCGAGACTCGTTGCGATCCCATGAGCGTGAATCTCTCTCCCCCATTTGTCAATCTTCTCTCCTGTATGAGCGTTGTAATACGCTTTGTGTCCAAACGCGATGTCGTCCGACGCGGCGAAGATCGGTTCAGGAAAGTTTCGCACGAGTTCCAAAGGGTTCGGCGTCTCGAACTGGGAATGCCCGAAATACATGAACTTCCCGTTCGTGGAAAGGAGTAGCCCGACTTCGTGGTGGCCTCGAACCTCTTTGTAGAACTCTCTCTCCTCGTCTTTCGAGATGCTCGGGCTTGCGTCGAATAACCAGTTCCCCCGGACGCTGTTGCGGTTCGTCGGGGAGAAGTGAGCGTACCCGGTCCTTGGGTCGTAATCGAACCTGTGGCCTTTCGATTTGATGCTCGCGACGTGGCTCATTTCTTCCCCGTTTTGCCAGCTCACGATTGCGAATTTATTCTTCCCAGAGCCGACCACTCGTCGGTCATCCAACGCCGCGATGTGGTCCAACTGACGTCGAATTGTGCGGCTTCCAATGCGAGTCCGCCGAACATACTGGGCGTTGATCCGCCGCGTCTGGTATTTCCCGACGGTGTAAGTCGGGGTGAGGCGTTTCTCCCACTTGCGTGCCTTCAGGTCGTAGCGATGGACGTAGTTGTCGGCCACCTCATCGTTTCGGGGATTTCTATCTTGGCGATCGGCGACGTAAAGGTAATCGCGAGACGGCGTCAGCTCCATGTCAACGAAGACGTGGTCGTTCGATGGACTGTGTGTGCCGATCTCCTTCTTCTCTTCGCTGTCGATGATCACGACGCCCCGTTTCGCGTACCGGAGAAACACAAGATTGTGTTTGTGGCAGTAGACCATTTCTTCGGGACGATAGTTCTTGTCGAACTTTCCGAGTAAACGCAACTTGAGCATCGTCCCGGCTCGGTATTCTCGCGGCGGGTCGGAGTACGAAGGATTCTGCATACTCCACAAGAAATAGACGCCGACGAAAAGGACCAGAATGAACACGCCCGAACCGATGTATAGGATCCACTTCCAAGGAATCCTTCTTGGCTCACGAGGAGTTTTCGGCTCGCGACGGCGGCGGCGACCTCTTGGTTCTTGGTCATCCAAATCGAACGATTCGTCTTCCGTTCTTCGGCCTCGGCCGCGTCTCGGTTCGGGAGTGGCTTCGTCGCGACGTCGTCTTGCTCCTCGTCGCCCTTCGTCTTGTTCGGACTTCGGTTCGGGACGCCGCGGCCTTTGGCCTTCACTCTGATGCGGGTCGTGTTGGGGTGGTGGTGGCGGGTGTGGGCGTACCGCAGTTTTCGGCGGTGCGGGCATGTGCTCAAGCCGCCAGCCGCCGGGGTGCGACCATCGTGGCGGATGGAGGAATTCGGCTCTCCGGCGACATCGTCATGGTGTCGACGAAGTTCGTCGCCGGCGGTCTGTTCG
>CAYYUU010000734.1:0-4650 GCA_964474955.1 uncultured Alcaligenaceae bacterium
AGCTGGTCTTGACCTCCCAATCGCCCGGACCGCACAAATGCCATAGACAGAAAAACCACCCTGGATTACGATGGATAATTACGTTTCAGGACGAATACCAAACTCGAACCAAGGAGATCGCAATGCTGCCGACTACTTTGCGTCTACCTCTTCTTGCAGCAATGCTCTTCGCGTCTGTTTGCTGCACAGCAACCCAGGCCCAAGAAAAATCCGAACACTCCCCCCTCGCCAAAAAGCTCCAAGAAATTAACCACCTGACGGGGACCCGAGTTGTCCAGGCAAGCATTCGGACCTTGAAGAAGGACAAGAAGGCCACGAAACGACTTCTGAACTACGCCACTCAACAACTCAAGTCGAACGAAAAGGCCGTCACGTACAACGGCGCGTGGGTGCTTTCGCAGGTCGCCGAAGGCTTGGAGTTGCAAGAGGACGCCGCCCAGTTCTACCGCGCAGCGGCACGGCGCGCGGCAAAGTTGGAGAGCACCGAGAAACTGTTGAACTCCTATGGCGGACTCATGGTCCTTCATTACCAAACGAAGGACTTTAAAAAATGCGCCGAAGTGTGCAAAGAGTTCCTGGCGTTACGCACCGGCCCGAAAGCCCCCCGCGAAGTTCGAATGCTGGCCAAGACGCCCGAAGGGGAACTCGATTTCGTCAGAGATTTTAACTACGACAGCGCCGCGAGACTCCGACCCGGCGTCTACGTGTTGCTCGTCAAAACGATCTCCAAGCAAGGCGATTTCAAGAAGGCCCTCGACCTGGCCGACAAACTGGTCAAGGTCGACGACGGCTGGCAATTCCGGGTCGTTCGCGCGACAGTCCTCCGCGAAGCCGGGAAGTTGAAGGAAGCCGCCAAAGAGTACCAAAAACTCATCGATCTGGTCGGCAAGGACAAGCGACTCGATGCCGAAACGCGGAGCGAGGAACAAGACCGATTCCGGTTCGCCCTGAGTAAAATTTATACAAAGCTCGGCCAGGTCAAGAAAGCCATTGGCGAACTCAAGGCGTTGACGAAACGCAATCCTGGCGACCCGACGTACGTGATTTGGCTCGTCGACTCGTTGCTCCAACAGAAAGCATATGATCAGGCCCTGGCCCTCACGACGAAGTTGATCGAGCAGAGAAAACACTGGCGGTTCCGTGCGATCCATGCTGCCGTGTTGCAAGACGCCGGCAAACTGAAAGACGCCGCCACGTTTTATGAAGAATTGATCCAGGACGTCCGCAAGGATGCAACGTTGAACCCAGACGAACGAGGCCGCGAAGAAGATCGCTTCCGTTCCGTCCTGAGCAACATCTATCCCGACATCGGAAAGGTCAACAAGGCCATCGAGCAGTTGGAAATTCTGGTCAAGCGCCACCCCAACGAGCCGACCTACTACAACAACCTGGGCTACTTCATGGCCGACCACGACATCGATTTGGAGAAGGCCGAGAAGTATATCCGCAAGGCCCTTGAGATCGACAAGAAACTGCGGAAGAAGAAGAAAGACCTACAACCCGAGGACGACCACGATAGCGGAGTGTACTTGGACAGCCTTGGTTGGGTTCTTTACAAGCAGAAGAAATATCAAGAAGCCAAGAAGGTGTTGCAAGAAGCGGTGAAATACAAAGACGGAAAACACGTCGAAATTTATGATCATCTGGGAGACGTGTTGCTCAAGTTGGGCGAGACGAAAGCCGCCGTGGAGGCGTGGCAACAAGGAGTGGCCGTCGCGGGTGAGTCCAAGCGGGAACAAAAAATGAAGAAACAAGTCGAGGCCAAAATCAAGAAGCACTCGAAGTAGGCGAAGGCTTCGCGGCTGGACATTTTTCCTGGAATGAAAAAGAGCCTCTCGACACTATGGTCGAGAGGCTCTTTCTTTTTCACTTCTGATCCACAATCCGTGCGGCTTCTATTCCGCCGAACGCTGTCGGACGACCTCGATCGCATTGAGAATCGGCATTTGGGCTTCGGTCGGGTTTTCGACAGATGGCACCAAAGTTACCTCAAGAGTCGATCGCACCGACACGTTCTCGAACTCGCGAATCACGACTTGTTGGCCTTTCTCCATCGCCTTGGCCGGATCGAAGTTCTTGAGCACGGTCTTGCCCTGGAGCTTCACGTCAAAGAGACGCTGACCCGGTTTCCCCTTCCCGTCGATCTCGGCAAAGAACAACCGCACGGTATATTTGGCCGGTTTGTCTTTTGCCCCGAGCAACGGCAAGATGGCCGACTTCAGGCCGCGACCTTGGGAAGTGAAAATCCAATTCGGAGCGTTCGTCGTTTTGATTTTCGACTGTCGAGCGCTGGTGCTCTTGAACCCGCCACCTTTGACGAACACCGGATCGATGTCGAGTTGCAGGTCGAGTCCGACGTGCCGGAGTGCATTCGGTCGTGGGTACGCCAACCAGACGTTCCCGGCCGCATCCTTGCGATCTCCAGGTGCCCCGAGGTTCAAGCCCATTCGCTCGACGGGTGTCCCAGAACCCACGGAACTATAAATGGCCCAGGGGCGTCGAGCTTCGCGCGGCTCCATCGCGATCGTCGAGGCGATCGAAAACTGGCACACACAACCGGCGCTCGCTTCGGGAATCATGACCAGACCGTTCGCCGGAATGGCGTTGATCCAGCATCCCAAACGATGACCGGCGAAGTGTTGCGTTCCGCTGTCGTTGTAAAGGTCGTAGAACCCGGTGTACCCCGAGCGGAACATCAGGAAGTTCGGGCACGCCGTGAGCATCCCACAGTGGTGGCCCGGGCGGTACATGCTCCACGGAACTTCTTGACCGGTGAGCGGGTGCTTTCGCATGATCTGCTTGCCGGTGAACAAGTCGAACGCCCAGGGCTCGGCGATGATCTTGCTCTCGACGATGATGGGTCGGTGGCGGTAGTTGGCGTCCTTCGACCACAACAGTTTTCCGTCCTTGGCCGACAACGCAACGAGACGACGGCGTTTGAATTCGCCCTTGAGGAATTGTCGCCAATAGTGGCCGTTGGCGTTTGCGCCGCCAAGGACTAGCGTATCCTGGTTATACATGAGCGTGAGCTTGCCGCCGCCGATGCCGATGTCGCTACAATCGGTGACGTCGACCGATGTCGACCAGATTTTCTTGCCGGTCTTCAAGTCGATGGCTGTGGCCATTCGAACGTCGGCTTTCTTCAGACGTCGTTCGGCTTCCTTCGCCTCTTCCCCTTTGAGGTTTTTGAGCTTCTCGCGGTCGCGGCGAAGAATCGCCTGCCGTTCTTCTGGAGTGATCGAGCTATCGATGAAATAAACTCGGTCTTTGCCGATTGCGATCGTTTGGGCCGAGATGCTCTTGCCGGCATACGTCCAAACTCGCTTGCCGGTCTTGACGTCGATGGCGAAGATGTCGTCGGTCTTACCTTCGTACTTGCGTCCACGACGTCGCATCCGAGCGGCCAACTCTTTTTTGAGCGTCACGGTGCCGACCAGGTATCCGTCGCGATAGCCGATGTAGCCCCAGGAGAATTCTTTTCGTTTTTCTTTAGGCAGCATGTGCTTGCGAACGAGCTTGCCAGATTCCGCGTCAATCTCGACGACGATGTCGCCTTCCATGACGAAAACGCTATCGTCACTGCCGATGAGGTTGCTCGGGTTGGCGTTTTGGAAAACGCCCGTTCGGTAGACGCCAGGGTTCTTGTGCTCCCAAAGGAAAAGGCCATTGTACGCGTCGTAGGCCATGACGCTCGTCTCTCCCTGGACGATCAACCGACCGTTGATGGAGATTGGACCGACCGCCCCTTCGTGACGATTGACCATCTTTCCGGGACCGGGATCACCATACCAAAGAACGCCGAGTCCGCCCTTGATTCGCGTGTCGGGAACGAAGGCCGTGTTGTTCGGATCGCCGTATTGGTGTGACCAGTTAGCAGCACCTTTGAGTGCACCGCGTCGGAACGAGAAGGCCTGCTTGTCGCTCTGGATGGCTGCCCCTTCCGTGGATGCGAGTTGCTTCGTCCAATTCCGAATACCATCCTTGGGAGTGTTGATCCCGCCGCGAGTGAAGTACATCATCCCGCCCAGCGGCTTGACGTGGCGGAGGATCGTCTTCGGATTGCCATTTAACTTGCCAGTTCGGACAAATTCATCCGAAACGATGAGGTTGGCGAAGTAATTCGAGTACGGGATGTCGCCGAGGTCCGCGTGGTGGATCGTGACTCGGTGGCCGTAGAGACCGGCCTTGGTCAGCATCTCGCGAGCCTTCGTGACCTTCTCCTCGTTCGGCTCGATGCCGTAGACTTTGAGTCGGCTGCGTTTGGCGATTTCGTAAGCCAAGCGACCTTCGCCCGCACCGAGGACAAGACAGAAGCCGCGTTTGATCTTGGTGTTCTTGAGTGCGTCTTCGGCAGCCTTGGTGTATCGCTTCGTGAGTGCGTCCTCGGGATACGGATTCGCCACGAGTTTCGGTTGCTCGACAACCTTGCTGGGCTTCTGCGTTGCATCGGCGAAGGCATAGACTTTGCCCTTCGTGGTGCTAACGAATAGGAACCCGTTGGCCGAGACGAGCCCGCGGACTCGTCCTTCGACTTTCTGCTTCCACACTTGCTTGCCGGTATCCGCCGTGTATCCTTCGACGACGTCTTCGTTGCCGACGAACACGTGCGACTAGGACGCCAACAAGAAGTCGTCACCGGCCGTGATAGTG
>CAYYUU010000735.1:0-4645 GCA_964474955.1 uncultured Alcaligenaceae bacterium
AATCCGTCGGGACTGAAGGCCACCGAACGAACGGCCTTTTGATGGCCCTTGAGGGCAACGACTTTGTTGGCTTCCAGGTCCCACACGACGACCGACTTGTCGTCACTCCCGGACACGAGCCGGACCCCGTCGTGGTCGAACGCAAGACTCCGGACGCTTCCCCGATGGCCTTTGAGGACTCGAGATTGCTCCCCCGTCGCCATGTTCCAAATGATGATTTCGTTGGCCGAATCGCCCGCCGCGAGTAGCTTGCCGTCGCCGCTGAAGGCGAGCGTCAGAATGCTCCCGCGATGGCCTTTGAGTTCCCGGATAGGTCGTGGCCGTTTGGGGTCGTAGGCCCGAATCACGCCGTCGGACCCCCCGCACGCGAATACGTTTTTCTTGGGGCTGAAGGCGACCGCATTCAAGTTGCCTCCCGGATTCAAGTACGTCCGGACGAGTTCTCCCGACCCGACGTCGTAGAGACTGACCTGGGGGTGGGCCTCACGCGGTCGTTGGGCCACGGCGAGCCACTGAGCACTGTGGTTGAACGCCACGGCTCGAATCCGAGATTCGCTCCCGAGCCGTAGAGATTCTTGTCCGCCAGTGGTGTTCCAAACGCGAACACTCCCGTCTTTGCCGACCGACGTCAAACGATCGCCAACTGGAGCGAACGCTACTTGATAAACCGCCTGGGTGTCGGCACGAAATCGGATCGGCACGGGAAGTTCTTTCACGTCGGGTGAGTGCCGCATGTCCCAAACGTGGATCATCCCGTCACTGCTGCCGGCGACGATGTGGCCCTGATCGCTCATGGCCACCGTCAGGACCAAGTCCGACAATCGGTCCTGGGAAAACAAGATTTCTCCCGTCTCGACGTTCCAGCCTTTGACTTGTCCGAGCAAGTTCATGCCGCCGCCGCTCACGAGCATCGTTCCGGTGCTGTTGAACGCCACGGCCATGACTCGATCGATGTGTCCGCGAAGGGTGCGGCGAACGTTGCCCATCCGAGCGTCCCAAATGTGGATCGTTCCATCCAAATTCCCCGACGCAAAGAATCGCCGGTCGGGACTGACACTCAGACTCGTGACGTGCCCGGCGTCGAGAAGGGTCATCACAGGTCGGTTTTGTGGTCGCGGAATTTGTCCGTCTTCTTCTCCGCTTGGGATGAGAACGTCCCCGTGCGGAACTTGCCAAACCCGAATTGTCTGATCCGTTCCGGCCGTGAGGAGCTGTTCGCCGTCTGGGTGAAAGGCCAAAGCCGTCACCGCGCCACTGTGCCCACGCAGGATGCCGAGTTCTTGGCCCGAACTGACGTCCCACAGACTAATGGTTATGTCTTCCCCCCCAGTTGCCAACGTCGCGCCGGCAGGGCTGAACGCGAGGACGGAAATTTTGGAGTCGTGTTTCGTCGCGATGGTCTTGGCAAATCGTCCGTTTTGGCTGTCCCAGAGAGCGACTTCGCCCCGTCTCTGTGAATTCACTCCCGCAGTCGCGATCCATTTTCCGTCGGGGCTATAGACGACGGCATTGGCTCGCACCTTGGGCCGTGTCAGCGTTCGCTTACCGCTGCAGAGACTCCGTAGGTAAAACCACTCCCAGTCTCGGAGATCTTCCGTGTTCTCGCGGGGCATCCATTTATCGAGCAAGCGGCGAGAGTGCCGAAGGTCCGCGTCGTGCCAGGCGTGATGGGCCTCCTGCATCTGTCCGAGATAGACGAGATACTTGAGCGTGCGTTCGCGGCTTTTGAGGGTCTGTTCGCGTCGGATAGCGAGGTCGAGCGCTTCCCTCGCCCGTTTGCGTAGATGTCGTTCGCTGATGGCCGTTCGCCACTCGATGATCGCAAAACTAATCAAGGCCATGACACTCACGAACAACAACGCCGCCGTGGCCGGCTTCCGGCGAATCCACTTCACGGTCCTGTCGACCGCGCCCGAACGCCTTGCGGAGATTGGCTTCCCTTCGAGGTAGCGTTTCAGATCTTTCGCCAAAGCCTCGGCGGACGAATAACGGGCTCGTGGTTCTTTCTCCAGACACTTCAGGCAGATCGTTTCCAGGTCGCGATCAACGGCGTGGTTCAATAGCCTCGGCGGAACGGGTTCCTGGTTCGTGACCATGTTGAGGGTCGCGAGCGGAGTCTCGCCAAGAAACTGCGGGTGGCCTGTGATCAGTTCATAGAGGATGGCACCAAGACTGTACACGTCGCATAGTGGGCCGGTGTCTTTGCGAGCGTTGGCCTGTTCGGGTGCCATGTAGCTCGGCGTGCCGATGATCGTCCCGGTCCGCGTTTGGCCCGAGTCGGCGCGGATCAATTTGGCGAGTCCGAAGTCCGTAATTTTCGGCTTGTCGTTTTCGTCGAGGAGGATGTTGGCGGGCTTGAGGTCTCGATGGATGATGCCTCGCGTGTGGGCGTAGTGGACAGCTCGCGCGACCTGTTCGATATATTCGGCGGCCTTCCTTCCGGGGAATGTCCCGGAGTCGACCCGTTGGGCGAGGCTACTCCCGGCGACGTATTCCATCGAGAAGTAGGGTTGGTTTTCGTATTCGTGGATTTCGTACAAGGCGACGATTTGCGGATGTTGGAGTTGGGCAGCGGCGGCCGCTTCGTTGCGAAATCGGATCGCGTCTTCTTCTCGCGTCACGACACCGCCGGACAACATCTTGAGCGCGACGATTCGGTTGAGGTGGACGTGTCGGGCCTTGAACACAACGCCCATCCCGCCTCGGCCAATCTCGTGGAGGATTTCGTAATCCCCAACGCGGGTCAACGGCGGAAATTTTTTCTCCGACGTGGCCCGAGGAGTTCTGCCGGGCGCGGGCGTCTCGGATGTCAGCGTCGGGTGATCTTCCAACTCGGGTTCGGGAGGTTGGATGATCGTCGGCAAATCATGCGGCGACGGTCCGGGGTTCTCTGGCGTGGGTGTGGTCATCCGACACCTTCCCAATTGGGCAACGATGAACAGGGGATACTTAGTTTGTCGAAAATCGCGTGGCGCGTCAACAAAGGCGGGAAAGTTATGAATGCCACATTAACAACGACGACAATCGGGCAGTCCTGGTTTGTGAGTCTTTTTGTCTGGCGTTCCGTGGAACCCGAAATTTATTGGCGTTCGAGTTTGGAGTGTGGGAGACTGACGGCGCCTGAAACCAAAACAAAGACAAAAACAAAAATACCAAAGCGTCAGCGTAGGCGGACGGATAATTAATTGTCACAAACGCAAGAGAGGTCCTTTTCGGTGGCACGTCCCCGAGCCACCAAAATGCCACACTTATTTATCCGTCCGCCCACGCTGACGCACTCCAAAATAAAACAAAACCCTTTCATTCCTCAACCGGACAATCGCCTCCAACCGGTCCCCTCGTGTCCGAATTGGAATGCTTTGGGATGGAGCAACTCTGCCAAAATTTCTAAAGATTCGACGACCCGCGGTCCCGGTCGATTGAAGTATTGATTTCCGTCGGTCACAAACACGCGGCCGTTCTGGACGGCCTTGAGAGAGGTCCACTCGGGTCGGCTTGTCAAATGTCGCATTTCCGATTCCGTGCGAGGCAGATCAAAACCACAAGGTAGTGAGACTATTATATCAGGATCTTTGCTCACGAGGTCTTCCCACTGCATCCACGGAGAGTGAGCACCAGCCCTCCCAAAGAGATTGACGCCACCGGCCATTTGGACCAACTCGGGCATCCAGTTCCCAGCCGCCATCAACGGATTGATCCATTCCAGGCAGGCAACGGTTGGTCGTTCTGGGAGAGCGGCTGCGGTCTGTTGGATCGTTTGCATTCGGCGTTGGAGGTCGGCGACCAACTCGGCCCCTTTGTCTTCGACGCCTAGCGCAGCTGCGACCGAATGGATATCTCGCCAAATGTCGGCCAGGGCGTTTGGCTCAAGAGAGACGATCTTTGGTTGCGATTCCAACAAATCGCAAACCGCCTGCTCGACGTCCTTGAGGCTCACGGCGCAAACTTCACATTGGGCTTGGGTGACCAGAACGTCGGGTTGAAGATCTTGTAAAACGTCGGTGTGGACTCGATAAACGGAAGTTGCGTCGGCCATCAGCGACTTGACGCGTTTGTCGATTTCGAGACTGTCGCCCTCCACATCGAATTTCGGCTCAGTGCAAACGGGAAGTTCTCGCACTGACAACGGATAGTCGCACTCGTGAGATCGGCCCACGAGATGTTTTTCGAATCCGAGGGCACAAACGATTTCCGTGGCGCTGGCGATTAGTGATATAATCCGAGGCATTCGCGGCTCCGTGAACGAGGCAAAAAGGACCTCCAACAATTATACAGCGACAGACGTTCGGTGGGGGAGGTCAGGCGTGTTTGGGTTTGTCGGGTAAAGTTGTTTTTCGCTCGGCGAAAAGTCTGGGAAGACAAAAATTTTTCGCCGAGCGAAAAGCAACTATCCCAAATCCGAGCGGAAACCCAAGCGAAGGTGAAAATCTCCATCGCCTGTGCTTCGGGCTCGTGACAAAAACGACAATCCGAACACGGAGCCGAACCCATTCCGAGGGAACGTTGAATTTGTCGAGCAAATGCCCTTGTAATCTTGCCCCGGACTGCTAAATTCATGACAATGCAAATAATTGTTTAGTAGATGTATGAGAGAAGGTAGCAATAGCTTGCGGCGGAGGTGGTGAGAACCGCAATGTCGATCACG
>CAYYUU010000736.1:0-2616 GCA_964474955.1 uncultured Alcaligenaceae bacterium
ACCTCCGCCGAATGGGGTGTCTCGCTAAAGAAATTCTCGACTTGCCCCACTGCATGGACGCCCGAATCCGTCCGCCCGCTGGCGTTGACTTTGACGCGTTGTTCCTTTGTCATGGCGGCGAGGGCGTTCTCAAGTGTTTCTTGGACCGTGCGTCGATTCGGCTGCGTTTGCCAGCCGAAAAAATTGGTCCCGTCGTAAGACATCACAAATTTGAAATTCCGGGCGGTCATTGGACAACTATTTGCTGAGAAGAAAGTGTATCGAGCTTTTGGAAAATAAATCACAACGGAAAACGAAGTACATTGCGGATCATTGACTTGTTCGAGTGACTCCTGTCATGCACTGAATAACTTTACACTCGAATTTCATGGTGCGTATAATGACAGAGTGACTCGTAAAAAGTTCTGAGCACCTGCCAGCCGATTCATCAAGGGCGGAGGGATCAGGAGTTCGCCCGGCATTCATTGGAGAGGAAATCCTTTTATGGTCAGCCAATCGCATCACCACAGAAGGCTGGGACAATCGCCGGGTACGGGTGTTCGTTTGGCCGGGCTGGTGGCGGTTGTCTGTGCCATCCTGGTTGCGGGTTTTTCGAATTGGACTCTTGGGCAAACCCAACGAGAGACAGACCCGAAGGTCCAAGATGGCCTAGTCATCCGAGTCCCGAACCCCATCACGTCCGCAGCCGTCAAGCGAATCGAAAGACAGATCAACTACGCGGTCGGACGCAAGCAACACAAAATCTCTGCCATCGTCTTCATGTTTCAGAAGCCCGACGAAGTCGCCGGGACGACTGATTTTCACCCTTGTAACGAACTTCAGGATTATATCACGTCGCTGAATCGAGGGACCGTCAAGCCCGAGTTGAAGGGCGTCACCACGATTGCATTTTTGCAAGGCGGAACGACCCGACACACAGTCTGGCCAGTTTTGGCGTGTCAACAAATCGCCATGCGAGACAGCGCAACGGTCAACACCATCATCAGCCCGGGCCAGAAGTTTGCCGACCTAACGAAGGCCGCACAGGACGCCTACAACGCCAAGAAAAACGAGGCCGGATGGCGTGGAATTCTCGATAAATTGCTCCACGAAGATTCGAAGATCGGTCCCATCGGACTGACGCGGCTCGATTTGAAGCACGAACTCGCGAAGGTGAGTGTGGACGTCACGCACCGAGAGTCGATTCAGGACATCCGCGCGAAAGCTGGGCTCGCGAAGCTTAGCACGCAAAACTATCGACTGGCGGACATCAAAACTCCCGTAACGTGGCTCGTGGAATTGTCTGGCCCCGTAAATGAAGCGAACATGGCTTCGCTCCGCCGCCGCATCCAACAAGGCATCCAACAAGGTGCGAATTTATTCGTCCTGAAGCTGGATTCCCCCGAAGGCGAGACCGCCCCGGCTGCCAATTTCGTCGAGTCGCATTTGAAACACTGGCGGGACGCGAAAGACGTCGGCCGGACCATTGGTTTCATCGCGTATGTTCCCCCCAATCGAAATCTTGGGGCGGCAACGTACGTCGCGCTCGCTTGCGACGACATTGTCCTTGGGCGCGGTGCGTCCCTCGCGGACTTCTCGCACCTGAGCGGAAAATCCGATGAATATCTCAGCGAAGCCCGACGCCAACTCGTTTCGCTTGCTAGGCAGCACCAACGTAGTCCCGCCCTCTTCCTGGCTTCCATGACCCGCGGCTTGCAGATTTCCAAGATCAAACAGACCGAGGACTCGTCCTGGGACATCGTCACCAAAGCCAAGGCCGACAAAGCAACCGGCGTACACGACAAGCGTTCTCTTGGCTCACCGGGCGAGTTTCTCGTTATTGACGAACAGTTGGCCTCAGAATCTGGAGTTGCTGACGTCATCGGCGTCAAGTCACTCGAAGAAGTTTACGCCAAGTATGGGATCGATCCCCAAACGGTGAAGGTCGCCGAGAAAGACTGGCTCGATCAGGTCGCCGAGTTCTTCCGCAATGGGTGGGTACGATTCTTCCTGTTGATGGTTGCGCTGACCGCCTTGATCCTTGAGCTAAAGGTCCCCGGCTTTGGTCTGCCGGGAATCGTCGCCGCGGTCTGCTTTGTTTTGCTGTTCTGGGCACACTGGTCGGTCGGACAATTTGCTGTGCTGTCGTTGTTCCTGTTCGTCCTGGGGCTCGCGCTATTGGCGGTGGAAATCTTCGTGATACCTGGCTTCGGGATAACGGGGATCAGCGGAATCGGCCTTGCGGTCTTGAGCCTTGTGTTGATGACCATCGAAAGCATGCCCAACTCGGCAGCGGATTGGATGAGCCTGGGTACGACATTCAGTTCGGTCATTCTGAGCATCGTCGGTGCCGTGGTCTTTGCGATGGCGTTCGTGTCCCTCTTGCCGCACATCCCGTACGCGAACCGGCTCCTGCTCGTTCCCCCAGGCGAAGGCGATGAGGACGGCGCGGCGAATGCGGGCCAACAAAACGTTCGCCTTTTGGGAGCCATTGGACTCGCCGAGACCCCACTACGGCCTTCTGGTAAGGCGAAATTCGAAGGGCAATATTATGACGTCCTCTCGGATGGTGAGTTCATCCCACCCGGGAGCCGAGTCCAGGTCGTCGAAGTGGAAGGCAACCGGATCGTCGTGATG
>CAYYUU010000736.1:2626-4643 GCA_964474955.1 uncultured Alcaligenaceae bacterium
AAAAGAAGTGCCACATCTGATTCGGTGGCACGTCCCCTCGTTCCTCGGGGACGTGCCACCAGAGCCAACATCTCTTCTTGCGACAAGTATTTATCCAAACGCCAAACGCGGCCAAATCGTATTGAGCAACCACAGACATACGGAGGTGTCGTTCTCGGGGACGAGATCACCCACCTCCACTCGGAGATACACAAGATGAACTCAGTTTTATTTGCCCAAGACGTCGGAACGTGGCTCCAGTCGAACTGGCCAATCCTTGCCATCGTCGTCGTCACGCTGTTCGGCATCGTGGCGTTGGTGATTTTCTTCAGTTTCCTCCAACTCTGGATTCAGTGTTGGTTGACGGGTGCCAAAATTAGCATCCTCGATCTGGTCGGAATGAAGCTCCGGAAGGTCGATTACACGATGATCGTCAAGCAGAAGATCGCTCTGGTCCAAGCCGGTGTCAAGGTCGCCACGCGAGAACTCGAGGCCCACTACCTCGCCCGTGGCGACGTTCCGAAGACCACGCGGGCAGTAATCGCGGCACACAAGGCCGGGTTCCACTTACCTTGGGGCGACGCGGCGGCGATCGATCTTGCCGGGCGCGATGTAGTCGAGGCTGTCTTGATCAGCGTGAAAACTCAGGTCATCGATTGTCCTGATCCCTCCAAAGGCCGCGAGACGCTCGACGGGGTTTGCCGAAACGGGATTCAGCTACGGGCCAAGGCCCGAGTGACCGTCCGCACGAAACTGGATCGGCTCGTGGGTGGCGCATGGAAAGAAACGATCATCGCCCGCGTCGGCGAGGGTATCGTGCAAGCCATTGGTGCCGCCGAACACCACACCGACGTGTTGGCGAATCCGAACATGATCTCGCAGGCGGTCTTGCGGAACTCGTTGGATTCGCAAACGGCGTTTGAAATTGTGTCCATCGACATCGCCGACATCGAGGTAGGCGAAAACATCGGCGCCGCTTTGCAAACCAAGCAAGCCGCCGCCGACTTGCAAGTCGCTCAAGCTCAGGCCGAGAAACGCCGAGCTGCCGCCGTCGCCCGCGAGCAGGAGATGCGTGCGACCGTCGAAGAGAACCGGGCGAAAGTCGTTCTCGCTGAGGCTGAAGTTCCGCTCGCCATCGCGCAAGCGTTCCGCGACGGTCGTTTGGGCATCATGGATTACTACAACTTGCGGAACGTCCAGGCAGACACTGAAATGCGAAACTCAATCGCCGGCGTTTCGGAGCGATCCGAACGGACCGAAAATCTGGATAACATGAACAACCACACGCAGTAAGGAAAGCGGGCCGAACTCCAGTTTGTCGGGCGGTTTTGACACCAACCCCAAGCTAGAGCGACTGTGTTGCTCGTAGTGAAAGCCCACCATTTCCTACTCGTGTCCAGGCTTGCTTTCGATAAAGGGCCGAACGTATATGGATCCTCTCATCATCTTGCCCATCATCTTCGGCGCGATGTTGGTTTACGTCTTCGCGAAGCTGTTAAGCACTCCGTCTGAGGAAAAACGCAAGACGCCTGAACCAAAGCCCCCGGCACCTCCGGCGAAGTCTGCTTCCCAACGTTCGCCACAGGCCAAAGAATTTGCGACCTGGCTGGAAAAGCAACGTGCGGCCAAGGGGACTCAACCTCCGCCGCAACCGCAATCCAAGAACTCGAACGAAACAAAACAATCCCCGGAGCCGCAGCAAGTTCCTGTCCTCAAGCCCGTGAAGGCTCATGCCAAGTCCTCGCAGCTTTTGCCCCAGCCGAGCGCTCCGACTCCGTCGACATCACGGACCACGTCTCCGTCGCCAACTCGGACTCCCGTGTCCTCGAACGGGACGTCGACGCAGAACCAGAGCGCGGCACTTCCGTTAGTTCAGCCGGACAGCATCCCAGCGATCCTGGACTCCGAACTGGTCCCCGAAGAACACAAGGCCTTGCAGGTTCGGATTCCACGCTCGGCATATTCACCCCAACCACACGGAAGTGCAGGCTCTCCGTCAGAGACTGCCAAACACATCCGCTCAATGCTGTCTCACACG
>CAYYUU010000737.1:0-4641 GCA_964474955.1 uncultured Alcaligenaceae bacterium
GCCGCTTCCGCTGCCATTGCTGACGGAGGTTGTAGTAGCGTCAGAGTTCTTGCTTCCGATCGTCTTCGGTGTAAATGATGATTTCGTCGCCCTCAGAATTCGCCGGATAAAACCCATAGACCGCATGGGCCTTCATGAGTTTTTCGGTCAGAACTTTCTTGAGCATCGCGTTCGCGTCTTGGAAGAGTTTCTTGGCCTCTTCACCGACCTTGGGATCGTCCAGAATCAAAGGATACTTGCCTTTGAGTTCCCACGTCATGAAGAACGGGGACCAATCGACGAAGGGCACCAAGTCGGCCAGAGGAAAGTCTCGCAAGACGCGTTTGCCGACAAACTCAGGCTTCGGAATGTCCGATTTAGCCCAATCGATTTGGAATCGCTTCGTGACCGCCTCGGCGTAGGGGATGCGGCTGCTTCCTTGACGTTGCTCAAAATCGACGCGGTATTTCTGTTGTGCCTCGCGATTCTTTTTGTCGAGGACAACCTTCTTCTCTGGGTCGAGAAGTTGCTCCAACACGCCACCGGCTCGCGACGCATCCTTGACCTGGATGACCGGGTGACTGTACTCCGTCGCAATCTTGATTGCGGTGTGTTTTTCGCTCGTCGTGGCTCCGCCGATCAAGAGCGGAATGTCGAATTTCTGACGCTCCATCTCGCGAGCAACTTGAACCATTTCCCCGAGCGACGGGGTGATCAGCCCAGAGAGCCCGATCATGTCGACGCCGTGTTTCTTGGCTTCTTCGAGAATCTTGTCGCAAGGGACCATCACGCCCAAGTCGATGATTTCGTAGTCATTACATGCCAGGACCACGCCGACGATGTTCTTGCCGATGTCGTGGACGTCGCCCTTGACTGTGGCGAGCAACATCTTACCGCGAGCCTTATGCTCGCCACCGCTCGCAGCCTTCTCCGCCTCCATGAACGGTTGCAAGTAGGCCACGGCTTTCTTCATGACGCGGGCACTTTTGACGACCTGAGGCAGAAACATCTTACCGGCTCCGAACAGGTCGCCAATCTCGTTCATGGCGTCCATCAACGGACCTTCGATGAGGTGCAGCGGCTTCTCGAAGTTGTGTCGTGCCTCCTCGACGTCGGCTTCGATGTAATCGGCGATGCCGTGGACGAGGGCGTGCTTGAGTCGATCGTTGACGTCGAGTTCTCGCCACGCGGCTCCTTTTGCTTCGCCCTTTTCTTTCGGGCCGACGGTCGCGGCAAAATCGACGAGTCGGTCGGTCGCGTCCGGTCGTCGATTCAAGATGACGTCCTCGACATGCTCAAGCAACTCGGGTTCGATGTCCTTGTAGACCATCAGTTGACCCGGATTGACGATCCCCATGTCGAGCCCGGCGTTGATGGCGTGGTAGAGAAAGGCCGAGTTCATGGCCTCGCGGACGATCTCATTTTCCTTCCCGCGGAACGAGAACGAAACGTTGCTCACGCCGCCCGACGTCTTGCACTCGGGATACATTTTCTTCAACTCGCGGACGGCTTCGATGAACTCGACCGCGTAGTTGTTGTGCTCCTCCATCCCCGTCCCGACCGTCAAGATGTTCGTGTCGAAAATAATGTCGCTGGGCGGTATCCCGACTTCGTTGACGAGCAAGTTGTAAGAGTGCTGGCAAATCTTGATCTTGTCTTCCTTCGTGACGGCTTGGCCCTCGGGCATGCCAGGGATGATGTCCGGGCCAACGAACGCCATGACGACGACGGCCGCGCCGTATCGCTTCACGAGACGGGCCTTTTCCAGAAACGCTTCCTCGCCGTCCTTGAGGCTGATCGAGTTGACGACGGCCTTGCCCTGGACGCACTTCAAGCCGGCCTCAATGACGTTCCAGTCGGAACTGTCGATCATGAACGGGACCGACGCGATGTCCGCTTCGGCTGCGAGGAGGTTCAAGAATTTCGTCATGGCCTCGACGCCATCGACCAAGTCGGCGTCGACATTGATGTCGAGAATGTTGGCGCCGCTCTCGACTTGTTGGCGGGCCACGGCGATGGCTTCTTCGTAACGATCTTCTCGGATGAGGCGGGCGAACTTGCGCGAACCTGTGACGTTCGTTCGTTCGCCGACCATGATGAAGCTGCTGTCCGACTCGATGACGAGGGGCAACTGCCCGCTGTAGGTCGAATGGGGTGGGGCGACCGACCGCTTGCGTGGGGTGATCCCTTTGAGGGCATCGTCGATCGCTCGAATGTGGGCCGGAGTCGTTCCACAGCACCCGCCGACGATGTTGATCCAACCGCTCTTGGCGAAATCGACGATGCCGTCGACGACGTGTTCGAGGGAATCCGTGAACCCGCCAAGTCCGTCGGGCATTCCGGCATTTGGGTAGCAGCTAATGTATTTGTTCGACAACTCCGAGAGCTTCTCGATTTGTGGTCGCATCTTGTCCACGCCGACGGCACAGTTGAGCCCGACGCTGAGCATGTCGAAGTGCGACACGGACGTCCAGAATGCCTCGACAGTCTGTGCCGAGAGCGTTCGTCCACCGTCGAAGATGGTCCCCGAGACCATGACCGGGATGCGGATTTGGTGGTCGTCGAAGTATTTGCTGATGGCAAACAAGCACGCCTTCAGGACGAGCGTGTCGAACGACGTTTCGGGCAACAGAATGTCCACCCCTCCGGCGACGAGCCCATCGACTTGCTCGTAGTAGGCTTCGACCATCTGGTCGTACGTCACGTCGCGGGCCGAGGCGTCCTCCCCGGTGCCCATCGAAAGTTGTTTGTTCGTCGGCCCAATACTGCCCGCAACGAATCGTGGCTTCTCGGGATTTTTCTCCGTGAACTCGTCGGCTACCGACTTCGCGATTTCGACGGCCCGCTTGTTGATTTCGTAGACGTAGTCCGTCAAGCCAAACTCGAGCAACCCGTAATGGGTGGCGTTAAACGTGTCGGTCTCGATGATGTCCGAGCCCGCTTCAAGGTACTGGCGATGGACGTCGGCAATGATGTCCGGTTGAGACAGGACGAGCGCTTCGACGCAGTTGCGGAGAGCATGTGTGTGGTTGGCAAATCGTTCGCCCCGGTAGTCTTCCTCGGTCAACTCTCGCGCTTGAACTAACGCGCCCATGCTCCCGTCGAGCAGAAGTACCCTTTGGGACAAAAGTTCTTCCAGCATTTCTTGCGTGTTGACCTGGAGTGACGTTGCCATGAATCTTTCTCTCCTTCGTAGGTTCAGTGTGTTGCTCTCGCCGTCGATTTCGCAACGCCGACCGTGAAGAGACAATCGAGCAGCCTCCGCACGGCGGTGACGGTGGATTCATTAGAATGACGTCCGTTCTCAGCGGGTCATCGCTTTTCCAAAATCGAGCAAGCGTGGATGGTTGTGGTGCGAGTCGCCGAAACGCGGTTCTTAATGCGAGACGAACTCAGCGAGTAGTTCGACTGGGCGACTCCGCGAGGTGTAGTAATTATAGGAGATTCGAAAGAACATCACCAGAGTGAGGCCTGATGCCGAGTTTGGTGGGGTTGGATAGAAAAAGAGCCAGCTCCACAATCCTTTGTGAGCTGGCTCAGATTTGGTCCCGACGGCATCCTTGCCTGCAGACCGGAACTCCAACTTCGGTTCATTCGCCTTTGGAGCGAGATCGACATGCTTGGGAGTCATTCGAGGGATGCTTCCCACCTCCCATGATCCGATACCAACAACAAAACTCGGTCTCGGACAGTTCCAGGGAGAAATGGATCTCCGCCCCCCTGGCAATCATTGCGTGGTTGGACCAATCCCTGGTCCGAGGTAGAACTGCCCGAGCACCGAGTTTCGTTGAAGAATTTTTCTTGGAGAATTTTCGCTGAAGAATTTTCTTGCTGTCCGCCGGTATCATTCCGAAACGTTCGCCATTATCAAGGAGCCACACAAAGCACGCCAACCGCCCAGTGTTCTACAACACATGATGAAGATTGTGTTTGATTTCAGAATCAATTATGTGACGATAGTCGTTCGCGAATTCCGATTTGGATGGATCGAAGACCAATAAGGTTGAAGTCTAGAAAGATTCACGTATCAGTTTACAGCAACGATGGCGGCCATGAAGATGTCGTGGTCGTAATCATGAAATCTAACTTAACGTCTTCTTCCGTGATGTCAATTCTATTTCTTCATAACTTCCATGCAGAACGAACGTTTTGGCATAAAATATTGTACAGCAACACGTTAAAACCAACCTCCGGACCCAAATCGGAGACGTTTCACGTACCTTCTTTGTCGATTTTACATCGTTTCTTCTTGCTATCATCAGGGCGAAACTTGTTGTGGGATTAGTGGTTGCGGCGAATTGCGAAGGGGTGTTCAAGTTGTCGGAAAAAAGAGGGTGGGCAAAACGGATCTTTGAAAATTGTTCTCGGCAACTGTGTTGGACACGTCCGTCCCTGGTTTGAACAACCTCATGCCAACAAGGCAACTGTTCTGGTCAGTTGTGTCCATTGTACTAGCTGTCAATTATGAATTGAGGGCTTTTGTGTGCTCCAGTTTGTGGCTGCTACGGTGTTGAATGAGTGCCACAGCGGGGCGAAAAACTTGTTGGAACTGTCTCCGAAGGGATTGGAAAGTCGAAAGAGGAAAGCTGAGATATTGTTGTGAAGTGAAAAGAAAAAACCTCCACCTGTGCCGTTAAGGCGCTTTTGAGAACCCGCATTGAA
>CAYYUU010000738.1:0-4637 GCA_964474955.1 uncultured Alcaligenaceae bacterium
ATATCTACCTCTCGCCACCGTTTCGAGATTTGGAGCAAAAGCGAGTCGATGACTACCTGAAGTTGATCGGAACACTTCGCGAAAAAATGCCGGACCGATCCGTGATCGCCATTCAATCCGAAGTCGACCAACTCAAGGACAAGTTTGAGGACCAACACGATTGGGACATCCGCAAGTATGGGCGAAATGTGCTGATGGTTTGGGTCAAGGAAACCGCAACGGAGCCGACCTCCGAGTGACAGGGATTCGCAACACATCTCAACAAGGGCGGAGTAGAAAAATGAACGAACGCGAGTTCGCCCTTGAAGTCGTCCAAAAACTCCAAGACTCGGGACACCAGACGCTTTGGGCGGGCGGGTGTGTTCGCGACGAACTTCTCGGTATTGCACCGAAAGATTACGACGTCGCGACGGCAGCTCGCCCCGAAGAAGTGCGTCATCTTTTCCGCCGCACCATCGCCGTCGGCATGAGCTTCGGCGTCGTAGAAGTTCTCGGGCCGCGTGTCGATGGCGAATTCCTCAAGATCCAGGTCGCGACGTTTCGCGCGGATGGGGAGTATAGCGACGGACGCCATCCCGATAAGGTGACGTTTTGTTCCGCACGCGAAGACGCGCTGCGTCGGGATTTCACCATCAACGGGATGTTCAAAGATCCCATCAGGAACGAGTTGCTCGATTACGTCGGTGGCCAAGAAGACCTGGAAGCAAAAGTTCTGCGAGCGATCGGTGATCCCTTTGCTCGGTTCGAGGAAGACAAACTTCGAATGGTCCGGGCTGCCAGGTTCGCTACCCGGTTTCAATTGCAGATTGACCCAGCGACCGCCGAGGCTTCGCGGCAAATGGCTCATTTGGTTCCCGAGGTCGTGAGTGCCGAACGAATCGCCGAGGAATTGCGAAAACTCTTGGTCGATCCCGAACGAGTCCGTGGAGCGAAACTCCTTGTGGAGTTGAACCTGCTGGAGCCATTGCTTCCGGAAGTCGCATCCCAAATCGGCTCGCCGGAGTGGGAACAGACGCTCCGAGTCTTGGAGAACCTCGGACCTTCTACTTCGTTTCCGTTGGCGCTTGCGGGACTACTTCACGGGGTCAGCCCCAAGGAGGTCCCGGAAGCGGAACGAATCACGGAAGACATCTGTCTTCGTCTCAGGCTCTCCAACGCCGAGAAAGATCGGGCGTGTTGGCTCGTTGGGAACCACCAATCGTTGTGGAACGCCGAAAAGATGCCGCTCAGCCGGTTGAAGCGATTGCTCGTCCACGACGGAATTCCAGAATTGTTCGCTCTGTCTCGGGCTAGTGCTCTCGCCCTGGAAAAGCCGACCCAACACGTCGACTATTGTCAACAACTACTTGAAACGTGGAGCCAGGAAGAACTGAATCCGGCACCATTGATTACCGGACAAGATTTGATTCAAAAAGGTTTGAAGCCCGGCCCTTTGTTCAAAGAACTGTTAGACCAAGTTCGAGATGAGCAGTTGGAAGGGAAAATCAAAACCCCCGAGGAGGCGTTAGGGGTGGTCGATCGGATTATGGTCGGGGAAAAGTAGGAACGACACCCGGAACGCAAATTACATAAGTGTCCGGTTTCTTGAGTTAGTTTTCCAAAGTTCCTCGCCCCGCAAGCGGGGCGAAGGACTTTGAATTGTTCCCAACGCAATCGCGAACCGCTCTAACTGCGGCTCGCTTAAACTTTTTGAGTGTCACTGTCGCCACGAAGGTCATCCCGGCCCAAGTACTGCCTGAAGTTTCGTCATCGGTCTATACATCTACTTGCTTCTTCGCCGGTTTCTTGGCGGCCTTCTTCGGAGCCTTTTCCTTCGGCGCGGGAATCTCTTCGCCCAACATCCTCAGGAACTCTTCTTCCGAGACGACTTTAATTCCTAGTTCTTGGGCCTTCTCGAGTTTATCGCCAGCTTCTTCACCGGCGACAACCAAGTTCGTCTTTTTCGAAACACTGCTGCCCGCCTTGGCCCCATGTTTCTCGATCAATTCTTTCATCTCGGCCCGTTTAAAGTGTTGAAGGGTTCCGGTCACGACGACGGTTTTCCCGGCGATCGATCCGTCGTCTTTTTCTGGTGCGGGAGCTTCTTCGGCGGTTTCTTTTGCAGCCTTCGCAGCATCTTTGGCGGCCTTCGCCGCTTTGACTTCGGTGGCGTCGGCCTCTTCGGTATCTCCTGCACCGCCGCCCAAGATTTTCATGAATTCCGCTTCGGGGATTACGGGGATGCCGAATTCTTCGGCCTTGGCGAGTTTGCTCCCGGCGTTTTCACCAACGATAAGAAAATTTGTCGTCTTCGACACGCTGCTCTTCACCGTGGCGCCCAAATCATCTTCGATGATCGAGGCAATTTCGTCGCGTTTGTAGAGCTGGAGCTTTCCAGTGACGACGATGTTTTTCCCTTCCAAGTCAGTTCGCGTAACCATGGTTCTGTTTCCTCAAAAAGAGAGTTTGTGTAGAAAAGAAATAGCCTGTAGTTCGGACAAAAGTTGTTTACGCCGTGGCCGTGATCATCCTTTCGAAGTCGTCTTCGCTAATAACGGGAATCCCAAGTTGTTCGGCCTTGGTCAGCTTGCTTCCTGCCTTTTCTCCGGCGACGAGGTAGTCGGTATTTTTCGAAACGCTTGAACCGGCTTTCCCTCCGTGCTGTCGAATCAAGTCCTGAATTTCGTCTCGTTTGTAATTCACGAGCGTTCCGGTCACGACAATCGTCTTTCCTGCGAAGACCCCGTCTTGAGCAACGGCAGCAATCGCCTTCCCTCCCGTGCCGTCTTCGATAACGGGAGCGTTCGCTTCCGCTTCGGCCTGCAGGTCGAGGACCATCTTCTCGAACTCGGCCTCCGTGAGCATCTGGATTCCAAGTTTCTCGGCCTTGTCTTTTTTGCTTCCGGCCTTTTCGCCGACGATGACGAAGTCGGTATTTTTCGAAACGCTCGTGGCTGCTGTGGCGCCAAGTTCGCGCAAGCGGTCCTGTATCCCCTCACGCGTATACTTTTCGAGTTTGCCGGTCGCGACGACGATTTTCCCCGTGAGGACCGCCGCACCTCCGGTTGGCGATGTCGTTCCAGTGGCCGGTCCGTCGGACGTCATCTTGACGCCGAGTTCTCGGAATTCGTCGATGATCTTACGGGTCAAATCGCTTTGGAAGAATTGCACCAGATCTTCTGCAACCACTTCGCCGATTCCCTCGACGCTCAGGAAGTCGGAGGCGGTTGCCTCAAGCATCGCGTCGATTGTTCCGAAGTGATCGGCGAGCGTTCGGGCAAATGCATCGCCGACGTGCGGCACGGCGAGGCCACGAAGGACTCGGGCCAGTCCTCGTTCTCTACTGGCCTCGATACCTGCGAGAACTTTATCGGCTTTTTTGGCCCCGAAGCCAGGTAGCGACAACAATTGTTCGCGCGTGATTCGGTAGATGCTGGGCAACGAATCGACAATATCATCCTCGACGAGTTGGTAGGCCAGTTTCTCGCCCATACCATCGACGTCCATGGCCTTGCGTCGCGCAAATCCGCGGACTTGTTTTTTCAACACGCCTTTGCATTTGTACCTGTTCTGGCAGACCCAAAGGGCCGCTTCCTTCTTGGTTTCCGCTCCGCACCAGGGACACGTCTTGGGGAACTTGATCTCGATTTCGTCTCCGGTTCGTACCTCTTTTTCGACACTCACCAGATAAGGAATAATGTCACCTGCCTTCTCCATGATGACCGTGTCGTTGATGCGGATGTCTTTGCTCCGGATGAAATCTTCGTTGTGCAGACTCACATTCTCGACCATCGTTCCGGCCAATTGGACCTTTTCGAGTTTGCCCACCGGAGTAATGGCTCCGAATCGTCCCGGGCTCCATTCGACGCCAATCAGCTGGGTCGGCTTGCGTTCGGCGGAAAATTTATAAGCCCGCACGAATCGCGGAGCCTTGGCCGTAAACCCGAGTTTATCGTGTTGCTCGAAGCTATTGACTTTGATGACCATGCCGTCTGTTTCGTAAGGCAAGTCTTTACGCTTCATCTCCCAGCTTTGGCAGTATTCGATGACCGAGTCGATGTTGTCGAACGTTTGAATGTGTTCATTGATCGGAAGGCCGTATTCCTTGAGGAGTTCCAAGGCTTCCATGTGAGAGTTGACTTCGATGCCTTCGCGTGCACCAAGGGAGTAACTAAAAAGGCGAAGTCTGCGTTCGGCACAAAGTTTCGGGTCGAGTAATTTGAGCGTCCCGGCTGCGAGATTCCTCGGGTTCGCGTATTGTTTTCCGCCTTTTTGTTCTTGAATCTTGTTGATTCGGTCGAGCTCGTCCTTGGTCATGTAGATTTCGCCGCGGGCTTCGAAAATGGCTGGCGGCGATTTGGTCTTGAGCTTCAGAGGCACGTCGCGGATGGTGCGAACGTTCGGCGTGATGTCTTCGCCGGTCGTTCCGTCGCCCCGCGTCGCTCCGAGCGTGAGGAATCCGTTTTCGTAAGTGAGCGACATGGCTACGCCATCGATCTTGAGTTCAACGACGTAAGTGATCTCCTCGCCTTTGAGTGTTTTGCGAATGGATTTGTCCCAGTCCCGTAAATCTTGTGGGCCGTAGGTGTTGTCAATCGACAACATCTGGAGGCGATGTTTGACGTTCGGGAATTCTTTACTGGGCGTTGCCCCGATGC
>CAYYUU010000739.1:0-4635 GCA_964474955.1 uncultured Alcaligenaceae bacterium
AACGGTACGTCGACGAATCCGTCGCCGAATATGTTGAACCCGATTGCATCGCCGAAAATCCGGAACTTCACCAGATTTGGCTGGACGCAATCGCCCAATGTCATCAAGCTTACGTGAAGTTGACGGAAAAACTTCAGGAGGTCTTTCAGGACGAACAAGACCGAACTCTGCGGCGAAAGAAAGCCCGCCAAGCCGCACGCAGCGTTCTCCCCAACGCGACCGAAACGAAGATTTTTGTGACGATGAACGCGCGAGCGTTACGCCACTTCATCGAGATGCGAGGCAGCCGGCACGCCGACGTGGAGATTCGGAAGCTGGCCATCCAAGTCCTCCAGATCATGCAGCAGGAGTCACCGAATCTGTTCGGCGATTATCAACTTGTCCCACTACCCGACGGCACCATGGAAGCCGTTACGTCTCACCGAAAAGTGTAACTGTTCGTCGTTACTCGCCTGAAACGAGAACACACCACGAACCAGGAAGGCTCGAAAAGGAAGATCGGAGTTCGTGGTGAGAAATCGGCCTTCCAACGTCCCGATGGGACTTTTGCATTGAGTCCCAAAGAGACGTCGTCTCATGGCTTGGGACGACGGAACGGGAAAGAAATAGTTGTTTGGTTCGTAGGTCCACGCGAGCCGCGTGCACCTACGAACGGACAAGCATCAATTTCGCGTTCGACTGTCTCAAGAAAAAACGTTTTCCGGATGCCTAAACCTCTCTCGCCTCTGCCGCAAGGCAAGTTTCTGACGATGAACCGCAGTTCTCGTTCTGGGATGTCTGCGGGGTTTGCTCCGAATTCTTCGACATGACGAACGAATAACGTACGATAACTGATTCCATTTGAGGACCATCATGGCGAACGACAATCGCTCGGCACAAGGTGTGCTTGAGCTTCACCCCAAAGGTTTCGGGTTCCTTCGCAACCCGGACAAGAACTACAAACCCCAGTCGGGCGACGCCTACGTCTCGAACGTGCTGATCCAGAAACACAGGCTCCAAAAAGGGCTCCACGTCACCGGACCCACCGAGCCGAGCAAGAAGGGCACCGGACCGAGACTCATTAACGTCGAACAAATCGACGGCCTCGAACCCGACAAATATCCGCGTCGTAACTTCGACTCGCTCACGCCCATCGATCCGCAAGACCAGCTCATTTTGGAGACCGGACCCGAGCCCCTGACGACGCGCGTGATTGACATGCTCACGCCCATCGGCAAGGGCCAACGCGGACTCATCGTCGCCCCACCGCGGTCCGGCAAAACGGTCTTGCTTGAGCACATCGCCAAGGCCATCTCGACGAACTATCCCGAGATGGAACTCGTGATGCTCCTCATCGACGAACGCCCCGAAGAAGTAACCGAGATGCGCCGGAGCATCCGCGGCGAAGTCGTCGCCAGCACGTCCGACCGAGACGCGAACGAACACACACGCCTGGCCGAACTCGTGGTCGAGCGGGCCAAACGACTCGCCGAGCAAGGCAAAGACGTCTTCGTGTTGCTCGACAGCCTGACACGCCTCGCCCGGGCCTACAACAAAACGTCGGGCAACAGCGGACGCACAATGAGCGGCGGGATGGACATTCGCGCCCTCGACACGCCGAAGAAATTATTCGGCACGGCCCGACTGTTCGAAGACGGCGGCTCGCTCACGGTCATGGGAACGGCCCTCGTCGATACCGGTTCGCGCATGGACGAACTGATCTTCCAGGAGTTCAAAGGCACCGGCAACATGGAACTGGTGCTCGACCGCAAACTCGCCGATCGCCGCATCTACCCTGCCCTCGACATCCAAGAATCGGGCACACGAAAAGAGGAACGCCTCATCGACCCGAACCTCTACAAACAAATCATCTTGCTCCGCCGCAGTCTTCTCCAACTCAGCCCCGTCGCGGCGATGGAATCCCTCGTCAAACAACTCGAAAAGACCAAGTCGAATGCCGAATTCCTGGAAAAAGTCGAGGCATTCGTGCGGTAAGGTGTCCACGCTGGCAAACTTCATAAGATGGTGATTGAGGGGCCGTAAACGATGGCCCGAATCACTAGCGTGGATATAGTTTGATGACCTCCGAGAGTGCATTCCTGAACGCAATCGCTTCCGAACCCAAGGGCAGTCCGCGGCGTTTGATCTACGCCGACTGGCTTGAGGAAAAGGGCGACCCCCGCGCCGAGTTGATTCGGCTCGAAGAAGAGATGCGCACTCTGGCGGTCTCTTCAGATCGATATTGGGAACTCAAACCACGGCGAAATGAACTTCGCAAAGAAGCCGATTCGAAATGGTTGAAGGTCATGCGATTTGGGACCGATTACGAACCTGTGTTCGCGCATGGGTGGCCTGACTGTTGGAAGGAACGGTGGCGGGTCATTTGGGAATACGTGGAACGATGGTGGGGACTTCCTCCGCTCAACGAGGAAGAGAAACGCGAAGAAACCCTTCGGCCAGAGCAGCGGGCTCCGTGGTGGCTCCCGCGGAGATCTGCGAGGCAATTGTGTGATGGATTCCAAAGAAACGAGGAGAAAGAGCTTGCAGAAAGCCAAGTGATCGAAGCCGAGTTGGGTGTTCCGCTTCCTCCTGCATTCCGCGAGTGGATTTTTTATCGTCGATATGTCTTCAAGGAGGCATTTGCTCCGCACGCCTGGCACGAGACAAACGAAGGCTGCAAATATCTCTACTTGGCAGGTGATGAAGATTTCTGGGGAATTCTCGAAGAACATATCGCGTTCGATGACCCATTGGTTTCTCACTTCCAAGACGATTGGGGGGACGGTGGGGTGGCTGCTTTTCCTGTCGGGAAACCTATACCTCTGACCCAATGGGAGTTGAGAAACCTTTTCTGGTTGAACAGGGCCCCAACACAAATAGCTACTCTGCGTTGTTTCCCTGAACGAGTTGGGGTCCTGAAGCAAATTAAACAAACCTTTCCAGTTCTGTGCCAAATGCAGGAGTTGGAGGTCTTCGAGCGAGAGAACATCCAGGTCGTGTTGGGCCACTGGGGAAGAAACTCGGCTACTTTCGAGTTAGTCCGTTTCTGGAATGGTTGCCCTAATGATGCTCCTTCCTACCTTCAATTACTTTGGGGCGACCAGTGCGACAGGGAACAATTTGCCGATCAAGAATTTGATGAATTTGGCCCAGGGGATCCAATCCCGTTTTGATTGTGAATTGCAATGACCGACGAAAACGCATTCCTTGATGCCATCGCCTCCGAACCAAAGGGCAGTCCTCGTCGTTTGATCTACGCCGACTGGCTTGAGGAAAAGGGCGATTCCCGCGCCGAGTTGATTCGGCTCGAAGAGGAGATGCGCACTCTGGCGGTCTATTCGGATCGATATTGGGAACTCAAACCTCGACGAAATGAACTCCGCCAAGAAGCCGATTCGAACTGGTTGGAGGTCATGCGATATGGGACTGATTATGAGCCCGTGTTCGCGCATGGCTGGCCCGACGGATGGAAAGAACGTTGGAGAATTGTTCGCAGGTGGGTCGAGATCTGGCGAGACGATGAGTTACCAGATGTGGGTGGTCATCGAGATGAGGTGAGCGAAATTGAACAACGGCTTGGTTTGATCCTGCCTCCGTCCATCTGCGAGTGGGTTGCTTTTGCGAGGGATCTCGAAGAGTCTGAACATTGCAAAACGTTAATTCCTGATCGAGTAGAACTCCAGTTGTTGTCCGAGCATTCTTCATTGTCGTTGCACCGCGAAGTCGAAAATCTTGATATGCACTGGGCCGTGAACCTGGACCTTCTTGACTTGCCCGACCCTCCGGTGGACAACTACATCGCGGATTATCACTACGAACCTTTAAGTTTTGACCCGGTTCCTGGGAACCCACTCGCGGACAGCACCAGTTGGTATGCACTGGATCGGGTAACGTCCTTTGGTGGTTTTTCTCGATACCAGGCTGAACTTGGACAGGAGTTTCCAACCAAGGAATATTCCGGCCTCCTCGACTCTCTCGAGCCTGCATTCTCGCACAGATGCAAAGTTGAAGAAGCGATATTTTTCGAAAGGAATGACTTGGTTGTCCAGGTCGGAAAACGGCCAATATTTCTTGACGTATTTGGAATTGATATCTACGCGCCAAAGACACGAAAGTTGTCCTACAACGATCTGCCGAAAGCAATTAAACGATATTTTCCGGAAGGCTTATAGATTTATTGTTTGTTATTTTGTGAGACTTGAAATATGCAAAAAACACTCATTCTCCTCAAACCCGACTGTGTCCAACGCCGACTTGTGGGAACTATCATTTCCCGCTTCGAAACCAAAGGGCTTCGTCTCGTCGGCATGAAACTCGTCCAGGCAAGCCGCCAACTTGCCGAGAAACACTACGAAGTCCACAAAGAACGCCCGTTCTACGAATCGCTCCTGAAGTTCCTGACTTCGGGACCGACCGTTGCGGTTGTGTTGGAAGGTCCCGACGCCGTGAGTGTCGTGCGTGGAATGATGGGTCCAACGAAGCACACGGAAGCTCCTCCGGGAACAATCCGTGGCGATTTCGCGTTGAGTATCCAAAATAACTTGATCCACGGGTCCGACAGCGAAGAGAATGCAAAGACCGAAATCGCATTGTGGTTTACCGATGCGGAACTCGTGGATTATCAACTTGTGGATAATGCGTGGGTGGCAGGAGAGT
>CAYYUU010000740.1:0-4634 GCA_964474955.1 uncultured Alcaligenaceae bacterium
GATGGCCCCTTCGGAATATCCGGAGTTTGTCCTTCTGCACATCGATGGGGTCGATTCGATGGGGTTCTGCGTTCACTACAAAATGCCACACTATGTGACGTTCCAATCGAATCTAGATCGACTGCGTGCCACTCAGGAAAAACATGAGGACCAACAGGGCAAACCAGAGGTGGTCACGTGAGCACAAACGGTCGACATCAGGAACGTGGCTATGAGTTTGGTCTTCTTGACCAGGATGCCAAGAAGGAGGTCCGCCGAGCTTGCCTCAAGGCGGTTTGCATCCCGGGATATCAGGTCCCGTTCGCGTCTCGCGAGATGCCCATTGCAAGGGGCTTTGGGACAGGAGGCTTGCAAATCACGTTGTCCCTGATTGGTCCCTCGGACTGTCTCAAGGTCATCGACCAGGGGACCGACGATTCAGTGAATGCTTGCAACATCGGGAAGCTCGTGCGGAAGGTATGTCCAGGGGTGACCTCAACCACGCAGACGCATGATGCGACCATCGTCCAAACCCGACATCGCATCCCCGAAACTCCTCTGAAAGAAGGACAGATCCTTGTCCTTCAAGTGCCGTATCCCGACCCCCTCACGTATGTCGAACCGGAGGAAGCCAAACGAGTCCGGATGCACGGCGAGGCCGATTACGCGAGGCTCTATGTCAAGCTCTACGAGGACATAGTCCAGTTCGACGAGATCACCTTGAGCCATCGATACCCCACACACATCCACACCCACTACATCATCGACCCGACGCCGATCCCACGCTGGGACGTCCCGAAGTTCCATCAATGTCCCTGGCTCAATCTCTTCGGTGCTGGCAGGGAGAAAAAGATATACGCCGTTCCGCCGCACACGGACGCGCACCCTCTCGAATTCGAGGACGTAGCGTTCCGAGTCGAGGCGTTTGTCTCAGGGGCTGGGAATCGCATCCGGTGTTCGCGTTGTGGGAGCACGGCCACGTTTCTCGACGAGATGTACTTGAACGACAGAACTCGAGAGTGGGCTTGCAGCGACACCGAATATTGTGACAGCCAGATGTCAATGTCGGAGGACCAGTAACATGGAGACGGTCCTCAAGGTCGAAGAACTGACGAAGGTCTACGGCAAGGGGTGTCCTCAGTGTCTGGTCGCGACGGGACCAGATGCTGGCACGAACTTGTGTCCCTCTTGCAGTTCCGTCGTGGCCCTCAATCGGGTGTCCTTCACCCTCGAAAAAGGAGAGGTGCTTGGCATCATGGGGGAGTCGGGTAGTGGCAAGTCGACCCTCCTCAAGCTCCTCTACATGTCCGAACCGGTGACGTCCGGGAGTGCCACCTGGTACGACTCGGAGCAGGTGGACCTGCTCTCGTTGAACCCGAGGGAGGCAAGACGCTTCCGAGATCGCCAATTCGGTGTGGTTCACCAGAACCCGATGCTTGGGCTCAACTTTCGAATCACCGCAGGCGGGAACGTGGCCGAGCGACTGCTCGCAAGCGGAGTCTACAACTACCAACACATCCGCAGACGAGCGTTGAGCCTCCTCGAACGCACGAACGTCCCAGCCTATTGGATGGATCAACTCCCGACGAAGTTCTCGGGAGGAATGCTCCAACGAGTCCAGATCGCGAAGGCCCTCGCGACCGAACCCCCACTCCTGTTACTCGACGAGGTGACGACGGGACTTGACCTCTCCGTCCAGGCAAAGATTCTCGACCTCATCCTCGACCTACACCAGCAGTACAGCCTCTCGATGATCGTTGTCACCCACGACATCGGGGTCGTTCGTCTCCTCGCTAGTCAAACTCTCGTCATGCGACATGGACAGGTCGTGGAGTCGGGATTAACCGACCAGATCCTCGAAGATCCGCACCATCCTTACACTCAAGAATTGATCAGTGCAACCCTATGACCTCTCCAACTCTGCAAGTTCAACGCCTGGGCAAAAGGTTCGTCTTGCACGAACGAGGAGTGACGCTCCAGGCTTTCTCGGACGTGACCTTCGAGGCTTCTGCGGGGACATTCACTGCGTTAGTCGGGGCGTCCGGATCGGGGAAGTCGAGTCTGCTCAAGTGCATCCATCGGACTTACCTTCCGGACACTGGGCACCTCTTGTATCGTTCGGCAAGTGGAGTAGTGGACCTGGCTTCGGCGACACCTCCGGAGATTCTTGAACTCCGACGAAAAGAGATTCGGTTCGTGAGTCAGTTCCTCACCATCCCCCCGCGACAAAGCACGGTCGATGTGGTGGCCCAGCCACTGTTGTCTCTCGGGTACGCGAAGGAACAGGCCAGGGAATGCGGTCGACAAATGTTGGAACGAATCGGCCTTCCGATCGATCTGTGGAACGTGTCCCCGTATACGTTTTCGGGAGGAGAGCGGCAGCTTGTGAACATCGCGAGGGCGTTGATTGTTCAGGCGAGGTTGTTACTCCTTGACGAGCCGACGGCCAGCCTCGATGCCAACTCGAAGGAGAAGCTTTTGCAGGTGATCGAGCAACTCACGGCCAGCGGGGTCACGCTCATCGGCGTCTTTCATGACCAAACTATCGTCGAGCGGCTGGCCGACGTGACCATTCGTTTTCGGGGAGGTGTCCAACTTGCACACTGACGTTTCACCTGCCCAATGGGTCTACCTGACCGGAGCCAAGTTGATCCTCCCGGACCAGGTCGTGACAGACGGAGCCTTGGTCCTTGAGGGTGAACATGTCGGAGATATCTGTCCGACATCACGTCCGAGGAACGCGACGGAATTGGATCTCGGCGGACAGTATCTTCTTCCCGGCATGGTCGATCTGCACAGTGACACGATCGAAGGTGTCGCCGAACCTCGTCCAGGTGTCGGCCTTCCGTTCCCATTCGCTGTGGCCCAGATGGACCGAAGGACAGCCCACGCCGGCATCACCACGATGTTCCATTCACTCTCGTTCACGGCGGGCGAGTTAGGGACACATTTCTTGGATAGGGTGACGGAATTTGCGAGGACGATCATCGCTTGCCGGGACCACTGTCTGGTCGACCACTGGGTTCACTGTCGCTACGAGATCACCGATGTCAACGCCCTGGGGTATGTCGAGAAATTGATCGACGAGGGAGTGTGTTCCCTCGTCTCATTGATGGACCATATGCCGATGGAGGGACAATTCCGAGACGACCTTCCCGGATTCAAAGCATATTTCCAACGGAAGTATCGATACACCGATGATGAGTTTGCCGCGATCTGCGAGATGAAGGAATCGAACTGGCCGACCAACACAGAACGCATGCGGCGTTTGGCTGCGAAAGCTCAGTCGGCCAACATTCCCCTTGCGAGCCACGACGACGACACTCCCGAACGAGTCGAAAGGATGCGGGAACTCGGAGTTCAAATTTGCGAGTTCCCCATGAACGTCCCAACGGCGGAGGTCATCGCGAAAGCGGGGCTCCATGCGCTCGTTGGTTCGCCGAATGTCTTTCGCGGCGGGAGCCAACGGCACGACTACAAAGCGGCGGACTTCCTCGGCCTTCGTCACGTCGATTGCATGTGCAGCGACTATTCCCCCGAGACCATGCTCCCGGCGATCTTCCGACTCGCACGCGAAGAAGTCCTGCCCCTGCACGAAGCTGCGAACACCGCAACGCGGAATCCCGCCATTGCGGTCGGACTCGAAGATCGAGGACAGTTGCGACCCGGCGCACGAGCCGATATGATCGCAGTGAAGTTCGTTGGTGATCATCCGCTCGTGACGCACACGTGGGTTCGGGGACGAGAGGTGTTTCGGGTGGGGTATGTGGATGAGACGGGCTGACGGCAAGTAAGAGAAAGTAGCAGGCACACGGAGTGTGCCTTTCGCTTTGTTTGGCCACGGCACACGGAGTGTGCCTACTACTTCAGCACACCTGGAGATCCCCTTTCTGTGTCTCGAATTTCTTTACCAATCGATGAAGTTCTGGCCGACATCACGTCAACGTTGAAGGACCACAACTCTCTGGTTCTCCAGGCTCCAACGGGTGCTGGAAAGACGACTCGGGTTCCCCCTGCGTTACTCAGTGCTGGGTTCGCCGAGGCTGGTCGGATCGTCATGCTCGAACCTCGTCGGTTGGCGGCGCGTGCGGCAGCTCGGAGGATGGCCAACGAACGAGGGACAGCACTCGGGGATGAGGTCGGGTATCACGTCCGCTTTGACAAACAGTTTTCGAAGAACACACGGGTCCTCGTCGTGACGCCCGGGATCCTCTTGCGGATGCTCCACAACGATCCGTTTTTGGAGTCCGTGGGGGTAGTCCTGTTCGACGAGTTTCACGAACGCAATATTGAGAGTGATCTTGCGCTGGGCATGGTCCGGCTGATCCAACAGACGGTTCGTCCGGAACTGCGGATGGTGGTCATGTCCGCCACCCTCGAGACCCAGAGCGTGGCCGCGTATCTGGGCGATTGTCCGGTCATCAGGAGCGAAGGGAAATTGCATCCCGTCGAGGTCATCTACGAAGATCGTCCCTCGCGAATTCCCATCGGTGCAGCCCCTGCGGCATCCTCCAGCTACGCAAGCCTGTCGACCGACAGCCTCGATGCCCTCATGACCCAACGCGAGGCTTGGGGTGCAGGTGAGCCGGCCAAGACGATCGCGGCACCGACCGCAGCACGGTGTCGATCCAGGCCAGCACGGCCTCGATCTCCTC
>CAYYUU010000741.1:0-4619 GCA_964474955.1 uncultured Alcaligenaceae bacterium
GTGGGGTGTGTCAACGCCGCGCTTTTCACACCCAACAAAGACCAAAGAACGCAAAAAACGGATATCTAGTTCTTTCCCGTTCCCCATCTCCCAATCAAATCCGCGATCCATCTGACTTCTGAGGTGTACTTGAGGTTCAAAAACAGCCAACATGCACGAAGGCAGCTTACCACCGTCCGACCAGCGAAACGAACGAAAAAGCCCAACTCAAAAACGAAATGACCGACCAACAATCCCTGCTTCAAGCCATCCTAGAGAATCCCAACGATACGGCCCGGCGTCTGGTCTACGCCGACTGGCTCGAAGAGAACGACCACAACCGTTTGGCCGTTTTCATCCGCGAGCAGTGCGAGGCCTTCTTCGCGAGCGAACACCTTCCCTCCCGTGAATCCCGCCTCGCTCCCTGGTGCCGGGCACGCGGACGTTTCCACGACCCTCGGGAATTCCGAGAAGGCGAGCCCGACTGGGAAGTGTGGAGCCGAATTTGGGAGAAGCAAGACGAGTGGTGCCAGGTCTTGAGCCGTTTCGGTGAGGAATTTCTCTTCCGTCGCGGGTTCGTCGAGTATGGTTCGTTCCCGGCGGAAAACTTGGTCGACAACGCCGAGAAGATCTTTTCGCTAGCTCCCTTCTTGTACATGACGATCGCGGACGTGTATTCGTCTCCGATGTCGGCGGTCGAGTTGCCGGAAATGTCCCAACTCCTTGGCCTGGATTTGTCAAACTCTCAAGTGCGGGCGAAAGACGCAAGACGACTCGCGCGTTGCGAACACCTGCGGAGCCTGGAATGTTTGGCCCTTCCGAACGCCCTGTTCACGGCCGACAATTTGGAGGTCTTGAGCGAATTCCCACGGTTCGAACAACTTCGTCAACTCTACTTTTCCTATTGCTTTTACGACTCCCCCGATGGCCAAACGTTCCACGCAGCAATCGAGAGACTCGTCACGTTGCCCATGCCCAATCTTCGGTTGCTGACCATCCAGGCGTGGATGGTCGAGCCCGAGTCGTTCGAGTTCCTCGTCAACTCTCCGTTCGTCGCAAACTTGAAGGCCCTTCGTTTGGACGGCAATGACTTGACCGAAGGGACGTTGCGGATGCTCACTCAGTCGCCCTACCTCAACGACGACATCGAACTCCAGCCAGGCACCGTCTTGAGGTCCGTTGGCGAGACGGTGACGGCCAAGGAGTTTCACGCCCGCTTTCCGCATGCCAAGTTGGACATGCTCGACGAGTGGGAAGCGGAAGACCACGACGATGAATGGGAGTAACAACCACTCACGATGAACGAACAACAAGCTCTCGTCCAAGCCATTCTGGAACATCCTGACGACACGGCCCGGCGTCTGATCTACGCCGACTGGCTCGAAGAGAACGGCTACAATCGCGATGCCGTTTTCATCCGCGAGCAGTGCGAAGCGTATCTGGCGAGCGAACGACTTCCTTACCACGAACAACGACTCGCTCCCTGGTCGCGAGTCGGGGGACTTTGGGTGCCCGACGTCCCGCAAGAAAAAGACGAACGTTGGCACCTCTTGAGTCGCGTTTGGGGCAGGCAGCAACCCGAGCGATGTTATGCCCTCATGCGGATCGGAAAGGAATTTCTCTTTCGCCGCGGATTCGTCGAATACGGTTCGTTCCGGGCTCAGAAAGTTGTGGAAAACGCCGAGAAGCTATTCTCGATGGCTCCCTTTCTGTTTCTGACCATCACGTCTCCGAACAAGTCAGCGATGGATGCCGTCGAACAGCCCAAGATGTCCCAAATTGTAGGGCTCGACTTGTCCAACACATTGGTCGATTTGCAAGACGTTGAACGATTCGCTCGCTTTGAACACCTCCAAGCTCTACACAGTTTGAAGCTTCCAGGTTCCAACCTGACGGCCAATGCCTTCAATATCTTGAGTAACTTTCCACGACTCGAACAGATACGCCAACTCGACTTTTCCTACAGTTTTTACGATGAACCAGTTTCCCGGATAACGCATTCTGCAATCGAGGCGTTCGCCACACTGCCTCTTCCAAATTTGAGTTCTTTGCTCCTCAAATCGGCGGTCACGCCCGAAGCCATCGAGGTCCTTGTCAATTCTCCGCTCGTCTCAAATTTGAAGGTGCTGGAACTTACCTATAATCAAGTCACCGAAGCAACGCTGCAAACTATCGCCAACTCCCCGTATCTTGATAACGAGATGCAACTCCGCATGGGTCATCTGGACTTGTCCCTTTGGAATACTTCGGCGTGCCAGAAGTTCCGCGAGCGATTCCCAAATTCTTCTGCAAGCGTGGCAGACGACGACAATTTCGGCGAGTGGGAAGACTACGACGACGAATGGGAGTAACCAATAATCACCATGAGCGAACAACAATCTCTCCTCAAAGCCATCGTCGAGAACCCGACCGACGTCTCCCGACGACTGGTCTACGCCGACTGGCTCGAAGAAAATGGACAGACCGAACGGGCCGAACTGATTCGCCTCCAGTGCGAATTCGAAGAACGAAATGATCCACCGCCGCACGCGTATTGTCCGACTCGCCAAAAATCCGTCGAACGACATTACACAGTTCCACACGAACTCTGGCAGGTCGAGAAACGAATTCGGGAACTCCTCGGAAACGAAAAACACGAAGACGAGTGGCTCGGCGGGCTCCGCAAAGTCTTCTTCCGGCACAAATGGCGATGCGGATTTCCCGAGGTCATCAAGGTCACGGCCAAGAAGTTCCTGGCCAACGCCAACAAGATCTTGTCGACGATTCCGTTGACGCGTCTGGAACTGTACCTCCTCCAAAGGACCAAGCCACCGACCCGCGTTTCGGCGTTACTCGAAGTCGACGGAATCGAAAACATGGCCGGGCTCGACCTGAGCAAAAACCAACTGGGCAAGGAGGGGATAGAAGATCTGGTCGAAGCCGCGCCGAGGCTCAAGAATCTGGAAACGTTGTGGTGGAACGAGAACGAACTCGACCATAAATCCCTTGAGGCGTTACTCGCGTCACCGGACTTTGGCAAAGTAAAGACTCTCTGGCTCATGGGGAACGAACTCCCGGGAAAGAGTCTGGGAGCCTTCGCCAAAGCCAAACACTGGAAGTGCCTTGAAGCCATTTGGTTCGGCGACAATCACGTGAACGAAAAAGGGATGGAAGAATTCGTCTCGTTCCCGCACCGCAAACAACTCAAGCACCTCCATCTTGGCGGGTGTCCTCTTTCGACCAAGTCGGTCGAAACGCTCATTTCGATGTCCATGCCGAAGCTCGAATATCTCGGGCTCGCCCACTCGATCACGACCGAAAAATCGTTGCAGATGTTGGTGAACTCGCCCTTCGTCAAGAGCCTCAAGGTCTTGGACGTCTCCCACACCGATCTCTCTCCAGGGTCGATCAAGGCCCTGACGGATTCGCCCTACCTCGAAAACATCGAGTGGCTGCAAGTCGACCACGCCGACATCGATTACAACTTGAGCACGGGCGAAAACCTCCAACGTCGATTCGGAAGTCGATTGAAACACACTCCGCCGACGTACTACGACTCGTGGTGGGAATGACCGAAGAAGCTTCGCTCTGGTTACTTCGCTTTGAGTTTGCCCTGGATGACTTCGGGCTCGCCGACCTTCTGGAATTTCTTGATCGTCAGAGTGTAACTTCCGGTTTGTCGGGCTTTGGCTGAGGTGACGACAAGGCGATGTTCCTTGTCCGCGTTGGAATAAAACTGCATCCGCGAGTTCAAGCTAAACCCGAAGTTGTCGTTGATTGCCAGGATTTTTCCTTTGGAATCCTCGACTCGTAGGAACGAGTCAAATTGTCTACTTGCCAGGTCAACTTGGTACAATTGTCCCTTCTCAAGTTTTTGGGTGTAGACCTTCCAGTAACCCTTTTTGAGACTTTTATCAGGCTGGTCGTTCTTGGTAAGTTCGCCGGTCCAAGTTTTCCAAGCGGAAAGTGACTTTTCGAACCCTTGGATAGTGGCTCGAAATGGCGGTTCGGCTCCCAGTTTCAAAGCAGCCACTACACACAGTTTGATTTTTCCCTTGGAACGACGAGCATAGACAAACGAAATCGTAGGCACTCCGGGCGTCCCATCGGCACCAGCAACAACTCTCCCTTTTTCGTCCATCAGAAAGACTGCCCCCGACATCTTGTGGCTTTCGAAGTGAATAGAAACAAGTTCGTCTTTGGGGAGAAATTCATGAACTTCCTTGAATTTCTGTTGTCGCAACATGCACATCACCAACCCACTCTGTATGTTCTTGCGTTGCAGGGCTGTCTTTTTGGTCGCCACAGCTGCTATCAGTTCTTCCCTAAGCACCTTTTCGGCCTCGGCGTACTTCTTTTGACTGACCAGCACACCGGCGAGGAGATCCATCGAAACTAATGTATGCGGATGATATTTGGGAAGAACGTCTTTCCGAAGATGGACAACTTCCCGGAGTAGCTCTTCGGCTTCTTTGTGCTTGCCCAAAAATGTTGTGAGTGTGAAGGCCAAGTTGTTCTTGGCCGTAAGGGTCCGCGAATTCTTCTTGCCCCAGACTGCTTCCGATATCTTAATTTGGTCTCGGAAAACCCTCACAGCTTCGGGCAACCGCTTCCGCTGGGCAATCAAGGCCGCAGCCAAGATGCCCATGGAGTCAAGCGTA
>CAYYUU010000742.1:0-4618 GCA_964474955.1 uncultured Alcaligenaceae bacterium
GCGTCGATCGTGTCTTCGAAACTGCAAAGGTATTCCTGGCGAAACCACCGACCCCCGAGGGCCTGACGTTCCTCGGCCAGGAACTCGCTGGTGATTCGCGGAACTTCTTCGGCTGTGATTCTCACTCGTTCCCACGTTCCCGTCCCGTGCCATTCGTCGTGAAACCAACCACGTTTGCCGAACGGTGTGCTGAGAGCCACGAGGCGACCTTGCGAAACGGCGAGCATTGGACGAACGCTATAGTACAGCGAGTCGGGAACGCGAGCGGCCTCGTCGATAATGAGGAGAGCCACGCCGCTAAAACCTCGGATCGTCCCTTCGTCTCCGGGCAACGAAACGACGCGGGAACCGTTGGCTAATTCCAAACGCAAGGCACTGATGGCGACGACGCCAACCGGTCGACCGAGTCCGTTGAAGAGGTCCAAGACCTTCCGGAATAGTTCTCCCGATTGCCGCAACGACGGACTGAGGAGCAGGACCGGAGACAACGGACGAAGCAAAGCCACGCGGAGGGCCAGGGCTGCGGCGACGGTCGACTTGCCTGCTTGTCGACTGCAAAGCAGAAGCATTCGCGAGGAATCCGAACCCAACAATTGTTGTTGCCAGTCATCTGGAGTGAGACCTGCAAGGCTCATCAACTCCGATGGCTGTGCCTTGAGTCGGGCAAACATCTCGGTGTCCGCACTCTTGCGAGAACGAAGTGTTTTCTCCAAACGGTTCAGTTTCGTCGATAGTGTTTGTCGACCCATCGGATTGTTCTTTGGTGGTGGGTTACGAATCTTGCGTTGGTGGAATTGTCCCCGTCGGACTGTGCAATTCGGCTTCGAGGGCCGCGATTCTCTCGGCGAGTTCGGACGACTCACGCAGCTTCATTCCCAATTCGAGAACGGCCCGAGCTGCCCCGAGGCGAACTGCCGGTGGCGTATCCTCGTGTTGGAGCTCCTGGAGCGTGGTGACGGCTTGCGTGGCTGCTGCGGTCAACATGCCTGTAGCTCGGCTGACCATGTCGGCCCGCAGGTCCTGGAGTTGTTGAGAGAACTCCGGGTCTTTCAAACGGCGGTAGGCAGTCCGTTCGCTGATCCCTGCGGCCTTCGCAGCGTTCTCGATCGTCTCGCCACCCGCGAGGGTCGTGAGAAAGACGTGATCCGCATTTTTTCTGTTACCGCCTGCCACGGAACGCCTCTGTTGTTACTTTCGGAAATGAAATGCGAGGTCATGTTGACCCCACGTGTGATCTTCTTTCACCCACCCCACGTCTCACCTATTTTACAATCGACTTCGACCGGAACCTGTTTCAGGAACAAACTCATCCCGTCGATCATGGCCTCCTTGACGAACTCGGCCACACGTTCGGCGTCGTTTTTCAGACATTCGAAAACAACTTCGTCGTGGACGACGGCGATGGGGAACGCTTCGTCCGGGAGTTCGCCTCGGCGTTGCCACATCAACCCCATCGCTGCCTTGAGTCCGTCGGCTGCTGATCCTTGAATGGGTGAGTTCAATTTGTCGGTGTATCGGGTCACACCTCGACGAATTCGTCCGCCGATGGTTGTTGTGTTGGTGGGTTTGTCTTTGGTTTGCTTCACCTCATCCTTGCGTTTTCGGAATGCCGGGTAGCTCTTGTAGAACCGGTTAATAATGGTCTGAGCTTCCTTCGCGGAGAGGTCTTTGCCGATCAAAGCTTTCCACTTCTTCTGGAGTCCTCCCACGCCGAGGCCGTAGGAAATTCCGAAGTTGAGCGTCTTGCCAATTTGCCGTTCCTTGTCCGTGATTTCGTCTTTTCCGAGAGACGCCTTGGCCGTTTCGGTGTGGACATCAATTCCGTTCTTCAAGGCTTCAATCATCCTGGTTTCGCCAGCGACCTCGGCAGCAACGCGAAGTTCGATTTGACCATAATCGGCTTTCACAATGACCTTGCCTGGAGGGGCACCGAAGCATTGGCGGTATTCGGAGTCTCGGGGGATTTGTTGGACGTTGGGCTTCTGGCAACTCATCCGTCCCGACACCGAACCCATCGCCAGCCAATCGGGATACACTCGCCTGTTGTGGATCTTGGCCGACTCAAACCAGTTCTCGCCATACATCTTGACGAGTGTTTTCTGGTGTCGATACTCCCGGAGAATCTTCGCGACAGGGTGATCAATCTCGGCCAAAGTTTCGTCATCGGTGGCCTCGGCATCGATCCCAAGCAGTCGGAAAAGATCCAGAATTTGTTTCGGTGAATCGAAGTTCCAATTGGTCATTCCCGTGAACGCTTCCGGATCGTCTGGGGCCAGTCCATCGAGTTCTTGTTGGAGTCTTTCGGCTTCGGCCTCGGCCTTGAGCGAAAGGTGCTTCCATCGGCCTTCATCGAACGGCAGGCCTCGCTGTCCCATCCAGGCAACGAATAAAACGGCATCGTTCTCGATCTCCGCAATGAAAGACTGCCCCGAAGATTCGACCTCTTCGACCAGTCGGTGATAAAGAGGCCAAAGAACTTCGGCATCCTTGGCCGCGTACTTCAACTGGTCTTCGGAGAGTGTCTCCTTGGACCAGTCCGAATCCTGTTGGGCCTTGTCGAGTTGAGTGCCGAGGTACTTCTTGCAAGTGTCTGCAAGTTTCACCATCCCGCCGTGTTTGTACTCGCAAAGGCACGCCATCATCATCGTGTCGAAGACCTTCCGAGCCGGCTCGTGGCCGCAGGCCATCAAGAACCCGAGTTCGAACTTGGCGTTGTGGACAATCAGGTTTGTATCACACAGTTCGGCCAGGAGAGGGTTGACGTCGACCATGTTGGTATCGACAACGTAAGTTCCAAATTCAGGATGATGGACCTGGACCAACCGGATGCGAGCCGTCTTGGGGTCGAGTCCTGTTGTCTCAAAATCGAGACACGCCAGGAGGACCTTACTCACCGCATCGACCACTTGGGAGAGACCTTCCTCATTGGTTATGTATTCGAAATCTCCATCTTGGTGGAATGCAAGAATGCAAGTTTCGTTTTCCGAATGGTCGGGTTCTCCTCCAGGGGAGACAACTTGGTTTTCGGTAGGAATGCAAGAATGCAAGAATGCAAGTTTATCAGTATCCGAAGCGTCTTCATCGGTTTTTTCCGGTGTTCTCAACTCTGATGGGTCCTCGGAAACTTGCATTCTTGCATTCCCAGAATCGGCTTTATCCTTGGACTCAGGCAAACTTGCATTCGCTCCAGTGCTCCTCTCAGCGGAAACTTGCATTCTTGCATTCTTGCATTCTTGCATTCTCCATTTGATCGCCTTCGCCTTCGGGCCTTTGCCAGATGGTGTTGACAAGTACACCCATTCCACTAATCCCGCTTTGACCCAGGCTTGCACTGCATTCTCAGCATGAACCTTCTGCTTGTATCTTTTTTGATACTTAGTGAAGAAGTCGTTCAATCGGACAGTACCTTCGGCTTGGATGAAAGCAAGCTCGTCTTGGACATTTCTTTCATCTTCTGTACTATCCAATGAAGCATAGAGACGTCGCATCTCGTTTGCGAACCACTCCACAATTGTAATCGCATCGCGGACACTCCGTTCTCCGATGGGTCGCACGTCTTCGGTCTTGAGACCCACCATCAACGCACAGTGGTGGACAAGGGCGATTCGGGCACAGGCTCCTTCCAGCTTTGATAGCCCTGCAAACTCGGTGTCGTCCGTAAGGTGATTTCTTTGGTTCCAGTCGTTGTACCAGCCTTTGAAAATCTCCCGAGCCTCCTTCGAGAACTGGATTCGGATGGGCTCAGGACCATGTTCGCCGACCCCCATTTGGAGTTCGTAAAGACCTTCAATGATGCCGAAGTAAGCAGCTTTGGTGTCTGAGTGAACGAAGACATCGGACCATTGTTTTTGAGGTCTTGGGGGCAGGCAAGTAAGCATCCGAGCGAGGAATCCGGCTTCGATGAATTCCGGTTTCATGATCCTGTGTAACGTCCGAGGCTGGATGGTCCCGACGACGCTCACGCTAGCGTGTGGTATGAAGAGAGAAGGTTTGTCGCCACCCTTTCGATCGACGATCAACGCCCCCCCACCGTTCATTTCCAGCCAATCGGGCAAGTACGACCCGCCCCCCGCGTTTCGGGTGAATCCGTTGATCCATGCCGCCAATTCGTCCCTGACCAATGTGAGGCCTCGAGGGTTTTCCTCAAGCATGACTGCCACTTTTTGGACGGTCGGGTCGCTTGTCACCAGTCTGACAAGCACCGGTTTTTCAGGTTCGTCCGGTGGCAACTCATTTGCCCCCCTGGCCCTCCTCAGTTCGGCCTCGTACATCCTGACGTCGGCGTTGTAGTCGGCCACGGTCTGATTATGCTCGGTGACAAGACGACGTTGTCGGAAATAAATAGGTGCGGTCACCTTCCGCAGGGCCTCGGATTTCGTTGATCCGGAAGGGGCAATGACTACCGTCCAGAGAATGGATGGTTCTTCCCAGTCCGGCGTGATCGAGATACGTCGAGCGTTCCCGATGGCTCCCGCCATCACACCCAGGACGGGCGTTGCTGCGTACGCTTCGGCCAAGCCAATTGATTTCGCCGTTTCCTCGACGTATTGTCGAACGCCATCCGGGAGGCAATGGACGGGAAAGGGTTGGAACTCGCTTGGGAACGGTCCCACAACGG
>CAYYUU010000743.1:0-4615 GCA_964474955.1 uncultured Alcaligenaceae bacterium
AGGCCCAGGTGAACAAAACTGCCACACAAAAATCACAAACCTGGTCTTGGCCTCTCAAGGAAGCACAATGGAACGGATACCTCTGGGGTTGGCGGATGAACAATTGTCTGGGTGTTGGTAGCACGTCCTCGGGACTCTCGCTCGCGTTCGAGGGACGTGCAACCGAACAGGCCCTTTCTCGGTTTTCTGATTACAGTACCGAGCTTGCCGTCAGCCTGCAAGGAACCGCACCGTCCGCAGCCAGAATCTTTCATAGTGAATCAAGTCGGTTCGGTACCGCCATCGCCACGTGGCATCCATCCCGAAAAATAGACAGCGCCCTTTCCCGACGTTCTGCAACAGAACAAGCGGCACAAGTCTCGATTTCTGACCTTTTTTCGTCGGCTTCAGTTCCTCGGTTGGGTGGGTTGCCAAAACCACGGCTTTGGGAGTTGGTATGAAATCCCGCGCCCACCAGTACATCGGTTGAAGCGATTTCACGATCTTGACGTTCTGCCTCTTGGTGGTACCAAACTGAAAAATCACGTGTCCTTGACCTCGTGGAGTCAACACAAGGCGGTATCCTGTTTTTCGAGCGGAGGGCTCGGCTGGCGTTTTGCCTTTCTCGGGTACGACAGGCATCACGTCAGCAAGGGGAGTGTTTTTGTAGGCATGTGGGGTGAAGTGACTCCCGGCGATCATCAACAGTGCTCCGCCCCGATCTTGGACAAAGCTCGCCAATTCCGCGAAATGTTTTTTCCCCAGCTTCTTCGATTTCGGATCGACATCGCCGACGATCACGACGTCAAACTTGCGGAGTTCTTTCTTCGTCGGAAAGTCCTTGAGGGCGATCTTGTCGGACTTCCACACTTCCCCGACGGCCTCCGTAAACAACACTTTCAATTCGATCGCTTTATTTCGTTCGAGAATCTCGCGAAGAAAACGATATTCGTATCTCGGTGGGCCAACGATGTACAAGATCCGGACCAACTTGGCTTTCTTGACAGTCAGGTTGAGTTTGACCCTCGTGATGGCTTTTGCTTTCTTGTCCGGTGCGAGCGAGGCTTCGATCACGAATGCGAGCTTGCCGACTTTTTGCGGTCGAGTGCCGAGGTCCACTTCGATGGTTTGCTTGTCCTTGGAGAACTCGACGACTCGGCGATCGATCAGCTTCCGTTTTCCTTTCGCGTTCTTCCCCAAGAGTTGGACCTTTACCGTCTTCCCGTTGAATCCTTTGGCGGCGACTTGAACCTTGAAGTGAACGGGCTCACTGACGAAGACCGGTCCGGGCTCGTCCACAGCAGTGAGCTTCAACGAGGATTTTGTTTTTTCTCCGGCAGGTGGCGTCGCCGTCACGACACCACCCAAACTGAACGACATTGCCAAACACAACAGCAAGGCGGCGGGAACTCGCCAATTGGAACGAGGAAACATGGAAGGGTCTCCCTTGATGGGGATAGATGAGGGTGAAGAGATGGAAAGTTGCTTTTCGCGGGGGCGGTTGGATAAATAAATGTCGCATTTGAGAGGGCCGACGTAGAACATGCTTTTACCTTTTGGCAAAAGCATGCCACCCAAGAGGTCAGTATTTTGGGTGGCATGCTTCTGCTGTAAGCAAAAGCATGCGCCAGAGTCTCGGAACCAGCATCGTTCCAAACGCGACTTTTATTTATCCGACTGCACACGCGAAAAGCAACGCTCAAACACGGACCGCAGGATTCCACGTAATCAGGTTGCGTACCTGGACTGTTGCGAGCCGTGTTTTCTCTGCCAAGAACTTTTTTCGAGAGCAAAGTGCGCAGGTCAACACTGGCTACATTTCGCACTTTCCATTTAACTAACCAGAGAAAAATTCAACTAGCTTTTGGTGATATGAGAGGTATCCATGTTGTCTCGAAGACTTTTGGCGTGCGGGATTGTTCTGTGCAATTTTTGGATTGCCATTGCGCCCATCCACGCCGAACAGAAGAATACGCTTTCGCGAATTGCCTTCGGTTCGTGTGCCGCGGAGGACCAACCACAACCGATTTGGAAAGCCGTCGTACAGTCCAACCCCGACATCTTCCTTTTCATCGGGGACAACATCTACGGCGACACCGAAGACATGCAGGTCATGAAAAACAAATACGCCAAACTCGGCGCGGTACCGGGCTACAAGAAACTCTTGAAGACTTGCCCCGTCATGGCGACGTGGGACGATCACGATTACGGCGTCAACGACGGCGGTGCTGACTACGCAAAACGAAAGGAGTCTCAACAAGTCTTCCTGGACTTCTTCGGCTTCCCGAAAGACTCGCCGTTGCGAAAGCAAAAGGGAATTTATCACGCCAAAATGTTCGGCACACCAGAGAAGCGTATTCAGATCATCATGCTCGACACGCGTTATTTCCGCAGCAAGCTCAAGGTGAAGCAGAAACAAAAACGCGGCGAAGGACCCTACGAACCGGATAATTCGTCAGAGAAGACGATCCTCGGCGAGGCCCAATGGAAGTGGCTGGAAGGCGAACTCCGAAAGCCCGCGAAAGTCCGAATCCTTGCCTCGAGCATTCAGGTCGTCGCCCAGGATCATGGTTGGGAAAAGTGGTACAACCTTCCGCACGAGCGCGAGCGACTTTTCAAGCTCATCAAGAAAACGAAGGCCAACGGGGTCATTATTATCTCGGGCGACCGACACCTTGCCGAGCTGTCGCAGATGGACGGCAACGTCGGCTATCCGATGTACGATTTGACGTCGAGTGGCCTCAACCGCGGATGGCAAGGCTGGCGCGAGCAGGAGAAAAATCGTCATCGCGTCGCGACGATGAACTTCGGTAACAACTTCGGATTAATCACCATCGATTGGGAGAAAGCCGACCCCCAAATCAGTATGCAAATCCGCGACGAAGAGGGGGACATCATGATCCAACACAAAATTCCCCTCTCCGTCTTGCAGATTGGGAAACTGACGACGGCGGGCGCTTTCAACGTCCGCCTTCTCGCGGGAGACTCCGGCAAGGGCTTTGCGAAATTCAAGAAACCCATCGCCTGCACGGCCGAAATGGTCAAGAAGTGTCTTAAGAAGAAAGTCGTAATTCGAATGACCGTCAAAGGCGTGGGCGCGTCTCGCAAGAACCAGATTGGGTTTCTCAATTCCGAATCTGACTACACCCGTCCCGATAACTTCACGGTCGTCATTCGATCGAAGGATTTGCCAACTTTGGATGTGCTGCAGAAGACCTACAAGACCAAGACGATCCGCGTCGAGGGAACGTTGACGGTCTATCAAGGAAATCCGCAAATTGTGGTGAGAGACATCAAGGCGATTGCGGTCGAGGACTAGACGGAGGGGAGGGCAACTTTATGTTGCTCGCTCCTACGCAGCCCGTCTTGAGGGCCGACACACCAACACCAAAACCACCATCGCCGACAACGCGGCAACAAGATATTGGAACGCGGGAGGAGCATTTTCCCGCTTCTTTTTTTCTGGTTCCTTGGCTGCGGTCCCGGAGGTGGGAGCCTTTGGTTGGTTTGGGTTATTCCCTCCCGGCTGTGCTTGTTTCGGTCCGCCGGCGTTCGGTGGGTTTGGTTGCGGATTCCCTTTCGGATTGGTGGGAGGATTTTGGGGCGCTTGCGCGATGGCTTTGGGGCTGACCATGGCCAACCACAATCCGGTCAATGCCCAGACACAACACCCCCAAGCAAATCGTCGGCAGTATTTCATCGCCTCTCTCAAGCTGATTTCTTCAGGAAGGGAACTTGCACCCACGTCCACGCAGTCGCGGGTGGTTTCTTCTTGTCATCGCCCTTGTCCTCTTTCTTCTCCTTCTTGTCTCCGCCTTCGTCTTGCTTCTCTTCCTTGGGAGCTTCGGGCGGAGTTGCGCCGGGTCGTGAAAAGTACAACTGTAAGCTCGTGCCACTCAGCACCAAACCGAAGCACAACCAGTTGAGCAACACCACGTGTTCGGCGCACCAACCGGGTCCGTCTATTCTGGCAAGTCTGCTCAGCAGACTCAAGACGCTATACGCCAGAAGGAGCCCGCCCGTCGTACTTGTCAAAACCATCATCCACAATCGGAACAACAATGTCGCTGCGATCCCGCCCGAGAGGAAGCAAATCAAGGGGGCATCGACAGAAGGCGCGATGAACTTTGCCAGCACCAAACACGCCACTCCGCCGAGGAAGAACGCGAGAATTCGCATCAACGACATCGCCAGCATGCCCACCGAAATCGCCAACAACAAGGCGCCGAAGATTGGCTGCACGCCCAGGATCGGACTTGTGTAGAGCCCGTAAATCCCCCCGACGACTGTCCCGAGCAAAACGGCCCAGAACCGATACGTCCTCCATCCGGAAGTCCACAGGGAGATTCCAACGGTCAGACCGATGACTTGTAAGATCAACGACAATCCACGCATCTCGGTGATGACTTCAGGAAGCAGGATCTGCATTCGGGAACCCTCATTTTTCGCCGGATTTACGAGTTCTCGCGAGCTATAATGCGTATACCAGAAAGTGTCAACCAAACTCACACGGAACTCAAATGGCCCTCGGACGGTTTGCTTGACAGGTATTGGCCCACTGTTAGAATGTGAGATGAGTGGTACGAAATTAGTCTCGACCAAGAGAAACTCACCCATGCGCTGCCAGAAGTGCAAC
>CAYYUU010000744.1:0-4607 GCA_964474955.1 uncultured Alcaligenaceae bacterium
GATTTTTGTGATTTTTGTGTACGTGTTTTGGACCTCCCGCTCGAAAAACGACCTTCCGAAAATCGTCGTCGGAGTGGCAAAAAGCGTACGCAAAACCCGCAAAACCTCCAGGCGAGGTATTTTTGTGTTTTTTGTGTACGCATTTCCCGCCTCGGATTGGAAACACCACCACAAACACGACAAGTATGGATTCGCCTGCCCGAGCAGCAGTGCGACTCCGAGGCGAGCAAACAAACACGCAGCGAAGGTCCACCCTTCTAGGAAAACGGGTTTTCAAAAGATGGGGTTGAAAAGGCCACGCATGCGTTTTCATACCCATCTACAAGATCTTCTCGGCCAATTACTTCTCGTCGAGTTGCTCGACGGCCTCAAACTTGGCTCCCTCAAGCATCGATAGACTCGCCCCGCCGCCCGTGCTCACGTGGGAAACTTTGTCGGCAAAGCCCATCTGTTCGATCGCCGCGGCGCTGTCGCCGCCACCTACGATGGTCGTTCCGTCTCCGTCGGCCATGGCTTGAGCGATAGCTTTGGTTCCAGCGTCGAAGGGAGGCATTTCGAAGACACCCATCGGACCGTTCCAAACGACAGTCTTCGCTCCTTTGACGATTTCGGCAAATTGAGTCGCGGTCTTGGGCCCGATGTCGAGGCCTTCGAAACCTTCGGGAATCTTGCCGGCCTCGCAAACTTGCTTGTTGCAATCGGCGTTGAAGTCGTCGCCGCAATGCACGTCGACCGGCAAAACAATCTTGTCCTTGCCTTTTTGTAGCAGTTCCTTCGCGAGATCAACTTTATCCTTTTCGACGAGGCTCTTGCCGACCTGTCCGCCTTGGGCCAGCGAGAACGTGTACGCCATCGCGCCGCCGATCAAAACCTTGTCGCAGATGTTCAGCAGGTTCTGGATGACGTTGATTTTGTCGGAGACTTTGGCGCCGCCCAGAACGGCCACGAACGGATGCGAGGGGTTCGAAATGGCATCGGTGAGGTATTCGATTTCTTTCGCGACGAGCGAGCCAACGACTTTCGGCTTGTTGCCCATCGCCTTGGGGACGGCGACCATGGAGGCGTCCGTCCGGTGACACGTGCCGAACGCATCGTTGCAATAAATGTCGGTCATGTCGGCGAGTTGTTTGGCGAACGCCTCGTCACCTTTCTTCTCGCCCTTGTTGAATCGTAGATTCTCAAGCAGCACGACTCCGCCGTCTTTGAGCGCCGCAACTTTCGCTTTCGCATCATCGCCGATGGTGTCGGTTGCAAACGTTACTTCTTGGCCGAGCAATTCGCCGAGTCGCACTCCGGTCGGTTTGAGGCTGAATTTTGTGTCTCCGGGCTCGCCCTTGGGACGTCCGAGATGGCTCATGAGAATCAGTTGTCCGCCTCGGTCGATCACGGACTTGATACTCGGCAAAGCCATTTGGATTCGGCGGTCGTCGGTGATCTTGTCGCCGTCGAGTGGGACGTTGAAGTCGACTCGCATGAGGACTTTCTTGCCCTTCACGTCGACGTCGCCGATTTGTTTCTTGGCCATGTATATTGTCTCCTTCGTTGAATGGGAAAGTTGGCTTCCGTTGCGAAATTTTCTCCACAGCCAAGATATGGAACAGGTCAGTGAGATGCCACTGCGGGAAGTAGTTGAGATGGGAGGGAGCGCAAATAAAGAAGCGTGCTCATGCACTGCACGAGCACGCTTCGAGCGGACGGGGGCTTCGGTGACGCCTACGCGGGAACTTTGCTTGGTTGTTCGAGAACCAACGAGTTCGCCGTTTCTGTTTGGATCGTTTCTTGAGGTGTGCGATCCAGGACAAACAGCGTCCCGCCCCAAAGGCCGAATATCACCGTCACCGACATCTGGAAACCGATGCTAAATGCCAGGGCTTGTTGCTCGGCCACGCCGTACGAGGCCAGAATCAAGATGGTGATGAGTTGATGGATGCCGACGTTTCCCGGAGTCAGAGGGACGACGAAGGACAAGTTCAAGAGCACCAGCAATGTCGCCGCCATCAAGAGAGTGATGGGGATTTGGAAAGCCGCCAACGCGCACAGGATGGCTCCCGTTTCTGCGATCCAAACGACAACGGTGGTCATCCCCAACGCGGGCAGTTGCGGTGAGGTTCGGATTCGTTCCAAATTTTCCAGGAATCGAATGCCCATCGACTCCAAGGGGCGACCGAGTTTTTCCGGCAACTTTCCGGCGATCATGGTGATCAGCGATCGCAGAGCTTTCGGAAATACAAAAAGCAGACCCCACCCCGCAAGGATCATCACCGGAATTCCGATCATGATGAACCAGGCGAGTTGCGGACTGACGGCGATCGAAAGTCCACCCAACGAAGTCACGAGGCTGAAGTACAGGCTCAGAAGCAACAGGTCGAGGAAGTGAGTAATACCGAGGCTCGTCAGGATCGTGCTAACGGGCACTTCGTTCTCCTTGCGAAAGAACGCGATGCGGGCGACTTCCCCCATCCGGGCTGGCAAGAACATATTCCCGGCCACGCCGATCATTGTGCTTGAGAACAAACGAGTCTCCGGACGGACTTCGGTGAGCCCCTCAATCGCACGTCCCCAGCGTTGTCCTTTCAGAGCCACGACGAAAGCCTTCAAGGTCATGGCGAGAAGCAAGAGTCCGACGTTGACCTCGACGAGCGTGTGGACGAGGGACTGGAAGTCGACCTTTCGGGCGATCAGGTAAACCAGAACTCCCAGGATGAGAAGTTTCAGCGAGATCGCGGCGACTTTTTTTATCTTCATGAAACGACCGTCCGTTGTTGGAGCGAGGGCAATGTAGCATTGGCCGTCGACGTTCGTTGCCAACCGTCGGGCAACCGTTGCCAACTTCGTGGAGAGAGGCGGAAACGTAGCAAATCACCAAACGCTTTGACGGCTTGTTTCACGCCCGAAAAACTGCTTTTTCCTTTCTTGCGGGCTTTGTGATCGACCGGTATGGTCGCGACCTTGGCCCCGTTGACGTACCCGATCAAGATTCGTTCGGCGTTGACGAAAGCCGAATCGGTCCCGATCGGAATGATCTTCCACAAGGCACTTCGGGCCATCTTGACGGACCCAAGGTCGCCAAAGTACCGTCCCCAGAAGATCGCGACGAGGGCGTTGTACATGAAGCTCACGAACTTTCGCCACAACGTGTACTGCTTGTTTCGGCGGACACCAATTACGATGTCGTTGCCTTTTTCGAGTTGTTCGAGCATCCGCGGAATCTCGGACATCTTCCACTCGCGATCCGCCCCGATGTGAAAGATGTATTCCCCGCGAGCGGCGTTGATGAGCGTTCGCTGGGCTTGGGGCAAACCCTTTCGTTCGGGGTGTTGCAAGGTTCGCAACATGGGATATTGCTTTGCGGCTTCCTGGAGGATTTCCCAGGTGCGGTCGCGACTGCCGTCATCGACGACGAGAATCTCGTGTTCTCCCGGCAGGGCCGACAAGACTTCCGCGGCTTCCGCAACGGTCTCGGCGATGACGGCTTCTTCGTTGAGCGCGGGAATGCAGACGCTCACGCCGATTTTCTTTTCGCCAACGTCGGCGGAAGTTCCGGGTCGCGAGATTTTGTTCTCGGGGATGACTAATGTACTCATGGCAAGCAATCCTTGAGTGGGAATATCCAGGGGGAGCAATCAGACGACTCGGGGATATCCGAGTTTTTCACAAAGCGGCAGGAGGACCGATTCGATCGCATCGCGTTGAGATCGTTCGAGATCGTGCCAGCCCTTGTACTCGCTCTCGAACGAACGACCGATGACGTTGAAGTCTTCTTTCGGTGTCTCAACCAGATCGTGGCGAGGAAGTCCCATCCGTTCGCACAGGTAGGTCGACGGATCTTGACAGGCCATCTCGTAGTTGAGGAACTGGTTTTCGTCCCATCCAAGATCGGCACACAAGACGGCAGTTCGCACCAACAAGAGGTAGGAGATTCCTCGCAACCACTCGGTCGGATCGGGCGGCGTGAGATCGAGTCCCGTTTCGGGTAATCGTCCCGACTCGACAATTTCCCTAGCCGCCTCGAAATCCTTCATGCTGTACCAACGGGTGTGGAAATCGTTACGGACGAGCGATGCGATCGTGGCTCGTGGGTCGCGAATGATGGCCAGCACCTTGATGTTTGGATATTGCTGCAACCAGCGCACTTTGAAGTGGACCTTCGTGGTCTTGACGAGATTGACCCCGTCGGGCCGAAGGTCGTAGAGGCCGCACCCATATTTTTTGAACCAATCGTTGACGACGTATTCGCGATCGATGTGGCCTTCGCTGAGTTCCCGTAGAAACCGATTCGATGCTTCGTCCCCACCGCCATCTTCCCAGTATTCCCACTGGGCTCGGTGCAAAGGAGCGCTGTTGTCGGGTTGGCAAAAGTATCGAACTTGGGGATGGCGTTCGAGCGCGCCGGCAATGAACGACGTGCCGGATCGATCGAAGCCAACGTGAAAGACGATTTGCATTTTGTTGTATCCGTCAGGAGTGGAGTGGTTTTTCGTAGTGTGCGGTAAGCGTAGCGTCGGCACACCAAAACCAAGGCCTGAAGCGATGTTTCCCGTTTCGCACTGAGTATTCGTGTCGCTTCGCGGACTTTCCGCTGCTTCGCAGCAGAAGTCCGCTTCGCT
>CAYYUU010000745.1:0-4607 GCA_964474955.1 uncultured Alcaligenaceae bacterium
GCCGCGATCGCCTGGCACATCCTTACTTCTTCACATTCAATCGTTTCAACGCATCCGTTGGCACCCGACCCGACTGTGGCCGAACCCGATTTCGCCACGGGAACGGATCCACGATCTGAACCGGCTCGGTCGAGACTCGTTCGCCCAGGATTCTTTCGAAGACTGTCGCGTAGAGTGTTTCGATCTTCTTCATGCTGTGGGCCGCCATGAGTTGGTGAACTCGCCCCTGGTTGCCGAGAACGAACCGTCGGCCACGACAATCAAGAATGCCCCGAGCCCCCGCATAGTTGGCGGCGGCTTTTTGGGCCAGACGGAACTTGACGTCCGGGCCTTGAATCGGAACCGGAGGCAACTTCGGTGCGATCGGACGTCCAGTCGGGTCCTTATACGTCAACGCGCTCTTGGGGTCTTGCTCGACGTTCGCGTCGAACGTGACGGGTTCGACAACGAGACCGTGTTCACGGCGGAGTTTTTCGGCGTGAGCTTTTCGGAAATACGCCTTGAACTTGGCGCCGTCGTTCTTGGCATGTTTCATGGCCTTGAACGTATTGTTGACGACCCACTTGGCTTCGCGGAGGAGTTGTTGAGCGTTGACCGGTCCAGCCACGACATGCAGCACGCGACCATCCGGAGCACAGAAGTAAGAAGCAACGTTCCCGCCTTGTTTCTGGCGACCGACGATCCGGAACGTCCCGACCTTCTGGAACGACGAGACGAAATATTTGTTGATGTACTTACCGACTTTCGGATTGGCTAAGGCACTCACACGGAGTGCTTCTGCGTTGTTTCAGGTGAACTGGGGATCTTCGAATTTTCCCGAGACGTGCAGGACGAAGACAAGCTTCTCCTCTTTGGCAGCTCGCTGAGCGGCCAGCGATGGCGTCTTGACAAAATCAACCGACGTCCCGAATGATTTGCAGGCCTTGCCCTCGGAGAACGGATCGTCTGCTCTGGCAAAGTGGGCACTCCCCAAAAGGAGCCCGACCAGTGCAATCGCGAACAATTTTCGCATGGGATCTTTTCCTTTCTTCTGAACAATCGAGCGACGTTATTGCGATGCCCGCCCATTTCGGCAATTTCAGTTTCGAATTTCAAAAGTAACCGGGACGCTCCGAACACGAATCACCTTTTCTTGTTTCGCCTCGGCGTCGTACACGATCAGCCGTTGGTCGTATGTCGCTTCGTACCGACCACCCGGGAGTACAGTGAGGCGATTCTTCCAGGCGTTCTTCGCTCGGTTCCAGCGTTCCCTTTCGCCTTTTCCCAGGTCGAACACGGAACTGCGATTTCCTTCGGGAACGATACCGAACGTGGAGGTATCCGGGCGGTTGGGCAGCGTAAATCGGAACCGTTTCTCGTTGAATGGCTTCGGCGGCTGCAGCTCGAGTTTGTAGTGCCACAATGGATTCATCAGCAACTCATAGCGCTGACTCGTTTTCTTATCTTGGAGACGAATGCCGTAGCCGACCTTCAACAGCCGAGATGGGGCATCCACAAAATTAACGAACCGCTTGCGTCTTGTCCCCATCGTAACGACGAAAACGATTGGCTTGCCGTGCCGAAACACCTTTCGCTCCGTCCCCTCCGTGTTTTCCAGAGTCAGCTTGGCAAAGATCGGGTGTTTTTCCCAATGAGTTCGTGTGTCGGACTGTCGTTTCGCTGGGCGATACAAAATCTTCGCAGAAGACTCAAGTTGTTCGGCGCATGTGGCGACGAGAGCCATTCCGAACAGCAAGATCAGCAGCGTTCCTGGAAATATCGACCGCATTTTCCGTCCCTTTTCCAGTGTCACGTTCGTCTGTAGTTGTGCGGGGTCCGCTATCTACCAAGACGAATCGTGCTCTGACGGAGTTTGCGAGAGGGAGGAAAATCTGGTTTGATGTGGAGCCCAATATCCAAGCGGTGGGCATTCGGAAGAAGATATGCCGTTCAAGATGTGAGAACTTTGGCAATCGCTTCTTGTAATTCTTCGACCGTGACGCCAGAAAATAGAAACCGTTTGTCTCGGCTCGTTTCCCCGCTCACGATTTCGACTTGCGACTTTTTGAATCCGAGGCCCTTGGCGAGGGTCTGCACGAGAGCTTTGTTGGCCTTTCCTTGTTCGGGTGCGGCGGTCACCGACACCTTCAAGGCACCGGCTTGTTCTCCCACGATGGCCGATTTCTTCGCGCCGGGCTGAGCCTTCACGTCCAACACGCAACCGCTCTCGTGCTCCCGAATTTCGATCACATTGTTCCCCCCGGCATCCCATCGAACAAGATCGACCCAACTCGGATGATCGTCGCGCCTTCCTCAATCGCGACGCGGAAGTCGTTGCTCATACCCATCGAAAGGTGTTCGAGAGTGTGCGGACTCGGGACTGAGTTTCGGAGTCGGTCTCGTAATTCTCGCAACTCGGCGAACGTCTTGCGGGAGTTCTCGGGATTGTCGTCGTACGCCGCCATCGTCATGAGCCCACGCACTCGGACTCGTTGGAGGTCTGCGATTTCGGCGATCACGCCATCGAGTTCTTCCGGAGCGAAACCGTGTTTGGCTTCTTCGCGGCTGGCGTTGACTTCCAACAACACGTCGATAGAAGAGGCTTGTTTATCGGCTTCTTTCTCCAGCGCGCGAAGAAGTTTGAAGCGATCTCCCGAATGAATCAACTTCACCATCGGAAGTGTTTTGTCGACCTTGTTCGTCTGCAGATGGCCGACCATGTGCCAGCGAACGTCCTCGGGGAGAATGGCGTATTTCCGCCAGAGTTCTTGCGGGCGACTCTCGCCGAGGTCGGTCGCGCCGGCATCGAAAAGATGGGCCGCAACGTCGGGATCAACATACTTCGTCACGGAGACGAGCAGCACGTCGTCACGATTTCGATTCGACTTGGCGCAAGCCCTTTGGATTTGGTCTTCCACAAAATCGAGTCGGTCACGAAAGAATTTTACGAGAGTTTCGTTCGTCATTGTTGGCGTCTTCGGGGCAATACGCGTGCAACAAAGTGTGCCCGGCTAAATGAGTGTTTTGGGAAGTTGCTTTTCGCTCTGCGAAAAGTCACAAAAGGCGAAACGTCAGCTTCTCCTTACTTCATTCTTGGCGTGTGTTGGCATCCAAGTCAACCACGGCTCGATAACGATCCAGCACGGCCTGGATTTCGCGGAGTGCCGTGAGGGCCGCATCGGGGTCGACGACGCACCCTTCGAGGCTGCCGTAATGCTCTTCCAAACACTGTAGCAACAACTGCTTGATTCTCTTTTCGTCGGGAGTTTGGGGCAATTTACTATCGTGGTAAGCGTTCTCCAGGTGCTTCTCTTTGTCGGCGGCCCAGCTTCGGATATCGTCCTCCGAGACTTCCCCGCGACGGATGGCTTTGAGATGTTCACGATGTCGTTGCAAGTCGATGTCGCCTTCGAGCAAGATTTGTTCGGCCTCGTAAAGCAGCCGGACAAGGTGATACGCGTACTTCACGTCGAACCCGAACTCTTCGCGGATCTCTTGCCGCTTTCCTTCGGTTTGCTTGGTGCTCATCTTGTGGAGTTGACTGAACGCATACCCCTTGAACTTCGCCCACGAGCCCTTGTGCAAAAACAGTCGGCGTTGTTCGCGAACCATTTGTCCCACGCGGGTGATGTGCAACACGCACGTGTGAGGCGTGAACAACGAATCGATCATGTTTGGGTTGTTTTCCATCGCGAGGCGAAAGTATTTCACGATGTTGAAAATCGTGATGTCGTAATCTCGCCCACGACCAGCCAACTCCGTTGGATCGTGGATGTAGTGTTGTTGGAATTGTTCGAATCGCTCTTTTGGGGTGCCGAAACCGACGATCTCTCCGGCGAGGTGTGGGAAAATGATTTCCTTTGGCGGAATACAAAATCCGTAAACGTCCATGTCCGAGGAGTCGCTCGAAACGCCGTACGCCTCACTGCCCATAATGGTTTCGTAATGAACGTTGGGAGGCAACCATCTTGGCGGACGAATCAAGCCTTTTTCTGTGAGTCGCTGAACTGTACTTGGCATCGTGAGTCCTCCAATTATGTGACTCCCAAAAGACAACGCTTCGGACTGCGACGTTCTCGGGGAGAGGAATTTCCGTTTTGAGTCCGGAGGAGAGACAGGAGACGAGTGATAAAGAACTCCCAAAGCGTCAGCTTCGCAGCCGCAATCCGCAGCATATCAACCCGAAGCGCGAGCGAGGAATCTCTTACACCAACCCGAAGCGCGAGCGAGGAAAAAGAAAATCCCAAAGCGTCAGCTTCGCTGCCGCAATCCAGAACCAAAACAACACAAAAAACGGAAACCAGATGGCGAAAACTGCGTTTCACGGACTTCCTGAGCGAGAGAATGTCTCGGTCTTGGCCTTGAATTGTAGCAGTTCCTCGGGATCACCGCCGAGGACGTCCCAAAGGGCCGATCGTATTTCGGCCTCGTCAAATCCCAGTTGCTCTAACTTTGCGAATAAGCAGGCCAACTCGTGTTGGACAAACGGATTCGGGTCCGGTCGATCAAGACCGAAGCGAAAGCCTCCGCGTCCGTTGCTCGGAGGGTGGCGAAACAGGACTCCGTCTGCGACTTGAGAGAGCAACACCTCACGCGTCTGAGTTCGGGCGTACTCTGGCAATTTCCGG
>CAYYUU010000746.1:0-4607 GCA_964474955.1 uncultured Alcaligenaceae bacterium
GTGCCGCGGGGGGAGTAAATATAGAAGTAATTGCCATCCGGACGGTTCCAGAAACGTTACGCGAATGGCATCATAGCGAATGAGGGCTTTCCGGGCAGGTTGGTCGAAATCCACACGAATGAGTAATCGATCGAGATTAAAGCCAAAGTAGACATCCTTAATGGGACCGTAAGCGGTTTGTGTCATTGTACCATGTTCCTGCTGGGCTTTATACCTCCCAGCCCCAAGCCATTCAAAGAACGTATGGCGACCGTTTACGGTCACATCCAGGAAGTTGCGAGGAGCTGTGTACAACGACCGAGGTACATGATGCTTGATCGGAGCCCCCAATTCCTTCGGAGGATTTTCACCGAGGATTACGTAGACATTCTGCAAATGCTTGCGGAATAAGTAATCAAAGAGCCCATCGTTCAAGCTCGAGTGGTCGTCCCCGTACCACCAAAACCAGTCGCTTCCTTCGGCAATGTAGAGTTCACGCCAGGCTTGGTCGAGTCGTTCCTGGGGCAGATGTCCTTGTCGAGTTCGCTCCAGGAGGTGTTCCCGCGTCGTGTGCAACATGTCCCACGCAGAGTTATCCTCTTCATGTCCAATCCAGATCGAAAAGTTATGCCCGATCCAACTGCCTGCAAAGAGTCGCGGAAGGGAATCTCTCGGCGGGTGCTCCTCGATGTGCTGACCGATTCGGACAGGTTTGATGTCTGGATGTTGACTACATCGGTGGTAGATAGCGCGTAGGAATTCGACTCCACCGCCGGGGTAATGTTCCCAGCAATTCTCACCATCGAGGATCACACTCACCAACGCCGGTTCGTGTCGATCCACGACTTGGTTGATCCGTAATAACTGTCCGAGAAAATCGTCGGCGGCAGCGAGTGGGTCACTGCGTTGATAATGGAACCCAATCAAGTCGCTCAACGTATGGTCCCGGAAGACAATGCTGAGTTCGTGGTTCCCTTCACGAACCCTATACGGACAATACATGCGCGAGGGGTTTTGAACTTGGCCGACGTTGTCTCGCCCAACGAAGCCTTGAGTTGACCGACTGAGAATTTCCTCGTCCGTCGCAATCCACCGGATTCCGTGCTCCGACAGACAAGGGATCATGGTCTGGCACACGCTCCCCTCCGCTGGCCACATCCCCTTCGGCGCTTCCTCGAACAACTCTCGGTGCAGACGGACGGCTTCGTGAACGTGATGTTGGACGTCGTCCAAATATCCATCGGTATGGCGAGGAAGAGGAGCATCGGGGATCGATTCGCGGGCGTAGCGTTTATCGAGCAATAAAGGAAGTATAGGATGGAAAAACGGAGTTGTCGTCAGTTCGACTTGTCCGGACCGGGCGAGTTCGATGTGTAGAGGAATGACCTCTTTCAACAAAGCCAAGTGTTTGTCGAGGAGCCACTGTTTTTCTTCTTCGGAGAAGTTGCGCTTTTTGTTTCGGAGTTCGTTCAAATTTCGATCTTGTTCGAACGCAATGGGGTGGACCCAGGCCAAGTTGAATAACACTTGGAGGTCGCGCAGGTCGGCCTCGCTGAACTTTTTCAGAGCCTCCTCGGCGGACTTCTTGCCGAGGCCGCGTCGCAGGTACAGTTCGTGGTACCGCTCGTGCGGGCTGATCATTTGGTCCGGACTGGCCATGAAAAAGTTATCGAGAATGTACAGACAATCTTCCTTCGAAAGTGCTCCGGCATGGAGTCGCGAGATATCGAACGGTTTGTCCGTTGCGCCGCGCTCCGTGTACGCTTGCAGCTGAACTAACAGACTCGGGACAAGGTTGATCGTGCAAGCCATCTCCGGGACTTCCTTGAGGTGCATGGCCATGCCGTAGTAATCCTTCACCCCGTGGAGTCGCACCCAGGGCATGAGATTTTCGCCCGACAAGTCGTCGGGATAATACGGCTGATGCTGGTGCCAATAGAAGGCAAGGCCAATCACGATACGCTCTCCAAATCGTCGAAGCCCCGATCCAAACTCATGAGAACGCGGAACTCCGATCACCGAACACTCTTGCCTAATGTACTGTCTTAAGGGGTAGGTGTCTTGGGGGATTTCGAAACGTCGATGGGAGCCGTGGCTTCTCGAATGAGGGATGAGGATGGGAAAACAGAAGCGACGACGTTATTCCGATTGGTTTACCGAAGAGGTTTGGCTCACGTGTAGAGATCAATTCAGTCTCGGGTATGGGTTACAAGCGCTTGTCGACGAAGGGCACCCAGGTCTCACGGACCGAAAGGCACAACTGTTCGAAGTCGCATGCGCTTGTCGTGTGGTTCACCTGGTGCGTAGCGATCTTTGCCGCCGGACAATAGACCTTGCCGAAATCGCAGCCGACGCGGAGGGCGGACCGTTGACCGTCAGTCCTTTGCCGATCTATCGCGTAATTCAATCCGAGTTGGATGGGCATGGTCCGCCACCGGATTTTGAACCTCGTCCAGCGCACCCGCCACTTGTAAGTGTCGCTCTGGAAATGGCTGCGGCTTTGGCTTGTCCCACATCACTTGGCTCAAGGGTGCGGGACATGATTGGTAGTTGGGCAGTGACAGCCCTCGAAATCGCAAGAGGTACGGCAGAGAAGACCGCGGAGGTCGAAGCTCAAATTGTTTTGCTCCACGACACCTTTGGAAATCCATTCCGTCCGGTGACTGTCGAGTCCGGATGGCTGACCTCAACGGTTGTCTCCTTGGCTCAAGCGATCTACGACGAACGGAAGTTCGAAAACATGCCGATTTTGGGAGATGCCCTCGAAGAAGCCGGATGCGAGGAAGAGCAAGTTCTTGAACACTGCCGGAGTGCCGGGCCTCATGTGCGCGGTTGTTGGGTCGTCGATTTATTGTTGGGTAAGAAATAAAAGGCAAGCCGATCCATGCGGGGCTTGCCGCAACACCGAAGCGAGGCAGAGCCTCGCCTGCTTGTGTTCCACGGCAGAGCCATGGAACAATTTCCTTTTGATTACTTTTCGCGGAGCGAAAAGCAACTTCCCAATCCTTCACTCAATCCCCGGCACCGGAAACTGTTGGCACATTTCGTGAACTTGGCCGTGGATTCGCTTTGCGAGAGCCTCGTCTTCCGGAGCCTCGAGGAGTTCGTTAATCCAGCCGGCAATCGTTTTCATTTCGGTTTCACGCATGCCGCGTGTGGTCAACGCTGGAGTTCCAATCCGAATGCCCGATGGATCGAGAGCCTTTCGCTCATCGTACGGGATCATATTTTTGTTGACGGTGATGCCGGCTTTATCGAGGACGGCCTCGGCCACTTTTCCGGTAACTCCACGCGAAACCACGTCGACAAGAAGCAAGTGGTTGTCCGTGCCGCCGGAGATGAGCCGGAATCCGAGGCTCGCGAGTTCTTCGCCCAGGACCTGAGCATTCTTGATGGTTTGCGCCGAGTACTCCTTGAACTCGGGCTTGAGGGCCTCGCCGAACGCGACGGCCTTGGCCGCGATGACGTGCATCAATGGTCCGCCCTGAATGCCAGGGAACACCGCCGAGTTGATCTTCTTGCCCCACTCTTCGGTCGACATAATCACGCCGCCACGCGGGCCGCGAAGTGTTTTGTGTGTCGTCGTCGTGACAAAGTCCGCATGGGGAACAGGATTGGGGTGCTTTCCACCAGCGACGAGACCTGCGATATGCGCCATATCGACCATCATCAAAGCTCCGACGTCGTCGGCGATTTCCTTGAACTTTGCGAAATCGATGATTCGCGGATAGGCGCTCGCGCCGGCGATAATCAACTCGGGCTTGTGTTCATGGGCGAGTTTCGCGACCTGGTCGAAGTCAATCCGGTGATCGTCGGCACGAACGCCGTACTGGACCGGTTTGAAATATTTCCCAGAAATGTTCAAATGCATGCCGTGCGAGAGGTGACCGCCGTGATCAAGGTTCATGGCCAGGATGGTGTCGCCCGGTTTGAGGCACGCGAAAAACACGGCCATGTTGGCTTGAGCCCCGGAGTGGGGTTGAACGTTGGCTCGGTCGGCTCCGAAGAGGTTCTTGAGGCGGTCCCTCGCAATACGCTCGGCCACATCGACATATTCGCAGCCACCATAATATCGGCGACCGGGGAGTCCTTCGGCGTATTTATTCGTCAAAACCGTCCCTTGCGCTTCCATTACGGCCACACTCGCGTAGTTCTCCGACGCAATCATCTCCAGCCCGTTTTTCTGTCGCCGGGCTTCGCTGAAAATTGACTGGAAGATGTCAGGATCGGCTTGTTTGAGAATGTCCATACTCGACCTCGTTTTTGTTTGAGTTTATTGGAGAGATTCGCATCTTATTATATGAAGTAGTGAACGTTGTCGTTCCAGATGACGATACTCGGTGATTCGGATCAACCCGGAGGGACGAGGGATTTGTCCGAGTCCGTATAATAAACATTGGAACAGTATGCGTTCTGAATTACACTCCACGCCTTCTTGCATTCTTGGGAAAAGCCATGACGACCAAATCCATTCTGGTCACCGGAGCAACAGGATACATTGGTGGGCGTTTGGTCCCGCGGCTCGTCAAAGAAGGATATCGAGTTCGGTGCTTGGTTCGTGATCCCTCTCGATTCCAACATCGACATTCGGATGCCGTCGAGGTCGTCCAGGGTGACGTCCTGAAGCC
>CAYYUU010000747.1:0-4603 GCA_964474955.1 uncultured Alcaligenaceae bacterium
TGTAGGGCAGCACTGGGGAAGGCAAGCAAACATCGCGCCGGACAGAATTGGTATTTTTGCGCTTTTTGTGTACGTGTTTTGGACCTCCAACTCGAAAAACTACCTTTCGGAAAGGCTCCCGCCAGGGTCAAAAAGCGCACGCAAAAAGCGCAAAAATCAGGGTCAGGTATTGTTGCGTTTTTTGCGTACACTTTTGCCGCCTCGGATTGGAAACAACACCACAAAGGCATTCTCTCAAAGGAGCGAAAGCCGACACTCTCACAAAGCCCAAAAACCTTGTCCTTCGATTTCTTGGAGTGGCAAAGTACAGGATTTGAACAAAATTCAGCAAATGGAGAAAAAGTGTCCGCCTCTTTGGAAAATTTCGATTGTGCTAGAAAGGACTGACATGCCACCTTGAAGAGCTTCCCCAGCGAGAGTTCCCATGGACACTAACAGACTTTTCTCCGAACGACATGGACCGAACATCTTTTTGATCTCCGAGGAATTGCGCCGAGGGTACGTCCTGGAACGGTCGTTGACACTCCTTGGCTGTTTCGTAGAGATGGCCTACACCGCCGAACAAGCGCGCTTCATGCTCGCCCAGATTCCGACTTGGCCGGAGTTGGTCATCTGGGAAACGCAGGGTTTCTCGGCGACCGATCTGGCAGTCTTGCGGAAGGCAAAAGAAATCCACCGTGATTTGAAAGTTGTCGTTTGTACACCTGACGATCTCCCAGAAGACATCCCGGACTTGATTCTTTACCGCGGACCGCTCAACGTCGCCACCTTGAAGACGCAGCTCGACGAATGGCTCAAAGCTCCGGCTCCTTCGGCCATTGTTTCCGTTGCCGACGCAGAGCCAATCCAGAAGGCCAAACAAATTGCGTAGAGAGATCCGGCACTACTCACCCGCCGAGACGATACCACGAATCTATTGACCTCGGTTCCTCTCCTTGTTTCGCATTTCTTCGGACCGCTTCCCACATCGCGACAACTCACATTTTCGCAAACTCACAACGTCTCCGGCCTTCCTCGCCAAGACCGAGAACCCGATGGCCTTGCCGGGTGTCTATACGAAGATGGACGGGACAATCGGAAAAGCAACTTTTCAAAATCCGACCCGACTTCATCCGAATGCCCGCAAGACACTCGCTCGCCACTTCGGTTGTTTGGGTTCGTTCCGGCCCTTATACTGAAAGAAGAGACAGTAGATACACAGGAGATATTTAAGGATGGCTGCCCGCGTAGTTCTGGCCATGAGTGGTGGAGTTGACAGTTCGGTCTCGGCGTACTTGCTGAAGCAACAAGGCTACGAAGTGATCGGCCTGTTCATGCGCACGGGCGTCCACGGACCAGAACCAGAAGTCGAGTCTCGCAAGAAGGGCTGCTGCAGCGCCATCGACGCGAGCGACGGACGACGTGTGGCCGACAAACTCGACATTCCCTTTTACGCCCTGGATTTCGAGAAGGACTTCGGGCGGATCATGGATTATTTCGCCGACGAATACCTCGCCGGACGAACGCCCAATCCGTGCGTCATGTGCAACAATTGGTTGAAGTTCGGCAAGTTGTGGTCTTATGGAAAGCAACTCCAGGCCGACTACATCGCGACCGGACACTACGCCCGCATCGTCGAGCGAAATGGCGAATACGAACTCCACCGCGGAGCCGACGCGTCGAAGGATCAATCGTACGTGCTCGGCGGGTTGCGTCGTGCGTTGTTGCCCAAGTTGTTGTTCCCCGTTGGCGGATACACCAAGGATAAGATTCGAGAGATCGCTCGCGAAGCGAACCTCGGACTCGCCGACAAGCCCGACAGCGTCGAAATCTGTTTCGTCCCGGACAACGACCACGCCAACTTCATCGCCAAGCACCGGCCCGAGAAGGCCACCGCCGGAAAGATTGTCGATCAAGAAGGCAAGGTTTTGGCCGAACACGAGGGAATCGAAAAGTTCACGATCGGCCAGCGAAAGGGCCTCGGCTTTGGTTCCGCCGGTCGTCGCTATGTACTGCAAATCGTGCCCTCGACGAATGACGTCGTCATCGGCGAACGCGAAGAACTCTTCGCCCCAGGTCTTGTCGCGTCTCAAGTGAACTGGCTCGTCGATCCCCCGACCGACGAACCTCTTTCGTGCGAGGCGAAGATTCGCTATCGCCACGCCCCCGTTCCGTCCGAAGTCATCGCGACCGAAATGGGCGGGGCTCAGGTTCGCTTTGCCGAACCGCAAAGCGCCGTTTCGCCGGGACAAGCCGTTGTGTTCTATGATGGCGAACGAGTTCTCGGAGGTGGATGGATCGAAGCGGCCACCAAGGATGACGAGACTTAAGGTTGGAGCAAGTAATAGAAAGACAACAAACAATAGTCACAGAGACTACAGAGTGCACAGAGCAAGAACCCTTGTTTTTTTCTGTGTACTCTATAGTCTCTATGACTATTGTTTTTCTTTTTTGTGCCTTCGCGTGAGATTCTTTGTCACCGTTTTCACCCTTATGGTCTTTCTCGCCGTCTCGACTTTCCACTTCCCATTAGGACTCCGAACCCCCATCACAAAATCCCCGCTCGGTCGTGATTCCAACCGTTTCCCGGTCTTCATGTCCCAGTACATCGGCTCCTCCGATTTTTCTTGAACCCTGAGAAATCGGCTATCCTTCGTAAACCCAATGACCGGAGCAGAGAGCAAATAATCCGCCCGGAACACCGCATATTCGGGTGGTTGCGAGAAATCCCACGTCACCATTTGCTTGCGATTGAAGAACAAGAGTCGTTGGGCATCGCGTGTCCGAGCCAGATAATCGATCTTGAGTTGCGGAGTCGGGACCTTCACCTCGGCCTCGCCCGTGGCCGCGTCGAAGAAACTTACCGTTTTACTGCGGTCCAGAAGGAACACTTTCGAAGCATCTGGCGAGAAGACGAATTGTTGGAAAGGCCCGCGGACCTTCCAGATTCGTTCTCGTTCGGGAAAACGCCACAATGCGAATTGGTCGTTATGCAACACGCCCAGTTTTTTTCCGTCGCCGGAAAACGTCATCGTCACTACACCAGTCCGCCCGGTCGTCGGCAAGGTCTCGATTCGGCGCGTCTGCAAGTCATGGCTCTTGAGTTTTCCAAGGAAGCTGCTCAGCACAAGATGTTTTCCGTCCGGCGAGAACGTCAAATTGTCGATGGGAGACTTGAACAACCGATCGAGCGAAATCGACTCTTTCGACTGGGGGTTCCAAATCGTGACCTTCATGTCCTTTCCGGCGGCGACCCACTTCCCATTGCCACTCACCGCGAGGCGTTGCCACAGGGGAGCCGAACGCCAACTGGCTACCTGTTTCCAGCTGGAAGTGTCCCACACCTGAATCAGACTTCGCTTGGAAATATTTTGGCCGTGGAGAGTGACCATGCTGGCAAACGTCTTGCCGTTTGAGCTGAAAGCCATGTCCAGAACCCGACAGTCGGACGTTTTCAGTTTGATGTTCCGAAGCTCTTTTCTCTCAAAGATGTCCCAAACGTGCAGTTCGGCCACCCGTTTTCCACGTTCCAAAAATCGAACGCGGTGGTTAGCCAACAGTCCAGAGTTCGATTCGATGGCGTTCCCTTGCCGCCACATTTCTGCTGGCAACGACGCAGCCTTTTCCCGACGCGAGACGTCCCAGAGTTGAATCGTGCCAGGCTCAACATCGTTTTGTCCTCCGGACTGTCCCAGCACCACGGCCAATGTCTTGCTATCGCCGCTGAAATCGACTGCAGTGATCGGCTGCTCACCCACACGCAACAGCATCCGCCCGTGCCTCTTTTCCACGTTCCAGAGTAGAACGCCCTTGTGTGCAAGAACCACGGCCAATGTCTTTCCGTCGGGACTAAAACGAAGGAATCGAGCGTTGCCCACGTCGGGGAGGCTGTATTTCCGCTTCCGTGTACGCACGTCCCACAACTCGACGCCATGATAGCCCTTCCCCGCAATCGTGTTTCCGTCGGGACTCCACTCCAAAATAGTCAACGGAGAACTCGGCTTCGCGCGCTTGAGTTCCCCGACGAGGCTTCCGGTCTCCACACTCCAGAAGCTGATTGCCCCTTGATTTCCCGGTGTGGCGATCGTTTTTCCGTCTGGGCTCAGAGTCGCTGCTGTCGGACGGACCATTTGGAGCACCCCGCTGTGAACCCTCGTACTCGCCACCGTACCGTTCCCAAAAGATTTTGCTGGACGATTCAATTCTTTGCCCGTCGACGTGTCCCAGAACTTGATTTTCGTTATCCAACGGCCCAACTTGTAGTCCGGGAAACCACTGCGGGTCACGAGTATCTTCCCCCCCACAGTCCACTCCGCAGAACTCACGAATCCCAACTTTCCTCGGAGAGTGACTTTGACTTTCTTGGACGCAACGTCCCAAACTTTCACTTCACCAAGACCGTGCAGTCGGTTGTTTCCCGCTCTTGTCCAGTCCCGAACACGCCGGGGTCGTGGGTCGCCCCCTGGAATCATAATCAGACGGCTGCATGCAGAGACCAGATGCGTCCCGTCTGGACTGAACGACAGCCCACGAATCGGAAACGCCGTCTGGCCAAAGACAGTCACAGATTCCGGAGAATCGGGGTCGAACAACTTGATCGTTTTGCCCTTTCCTCCTGAAGCAA
>CAYYUU010000748.1:0-4596 GCA_964474955.1 uncultured Alcaligenaceae bacterium
CGATTTGGTGAGTTGAATATGAGGAGTGTCCGCCAGCACAGACGGAGAAATAGCCAACCAGAAGATGAGTCAGGAAAGAAGAAATTGCATGGCTCGTTTCTTTCTCCGGGACGCAGTGCAGCTGCCCCGGAGTTTCTTTGGAGGGCCGTTACTCTTCTTCGTCTTGATCGTCGTCGGATTCTTCGCGAGGTTTTTGTTCGAGTTCCTCTTCCTCATCTTGCTTTTGGTCAGGCCGCAAGAAGAGACCACAACCGCCGGAATTCCAAAGCATCATTAACGCTATGCCAGCGGCTTCGCTGTCAGCTTCTTCTTGTTCCGGGGTGCTTTCGACGTCGGGCAGGAGAAGTTCCGGAGGGAGCGTTTCTTCCTCAGCGGCGTCGGCAAAGGCTGCGTCGCAAGCGCCATTCCACTCGAGCAAATCTGCCCGAGGCGGCTCGATGTGTTCTTCTTGCCCGAAGACGTTTGGGTCTTCGAGGATGACGATTTTACCGGGTTCGAGAAGATTAAAGAATTCGTTGGCCATGGGGATTACTCCAATAAGAGTCAGGGCTTGCCATTTCCCTGGCTTCACATGCCTACTTATATTATAACCCGTAGACACCCCGATTTGCAATCTCGCTCGCCAAAAGTAGTCGATTCACGGAACGAGACACTCGAAATCAGACGATCACTTCACCTTCAACGGCGAAGTTTGTCCGTCTTGCGTTCCGTTGGTGGTGCCGTTGCCACTCTCGGATTTCGTTTCACCGGGGATTTCCCATTCTTGCCAGCGAGTCGAGCGACGGAAGAACGCCAGGGGGTTCTCCAAAACGACTTTCCGAATATCGTCCTGGGTGTGTCCGCGACGCATCATTTCCTGAATAAATTGCGGAACTGCCATCGGGTCGGACTTACCCCAGTCACCCGCCGAGTTCACCATGATTCGTTCAGTCCCGACCATTTCGATGATGTCGGCAGCGCGAGCCGGTGTGCATTTCGTAATCGGGTAAAGGGTCATCCCACACCAGAAACCGTTGTCGAGAGCCAGACGAACAGTGTGTTCTTCGACATGGTCGATCAACACTCGCTCGGGTTGGACGCGACCATCGGCAAGCAGCATGTCGATGATCATTCGCGTGCCCTTATACTTGTCTTCGAGGTGGGGCGTGTGGATCAAGATGAGTTCGTTCGTCTTGACGGCCAGGTCGACGTGTTCCTGGAAGATGGTGGCTTCGTTTTGGGTGTTCTTGTTGAGGCCGATTTCGCCGATTCCCAGGACGTTGGGTCGATCGAGAAACTCCGGAATCATGGCGATGACTTCGCGAGAGAGTTTGACGTCTTCGGCTTCCTTGGCGTTGATGCAGAGCCAAGAATAATGCTTGATGCCGAACTGTGCGGCACGCTTCGGCTCGACTTCGGTCAAGTGGTGGAAGTAGTCCCGGAATCCTTCCGCCGAACCACGATCGAAACCGGCCCAAAACGCGGGTTCGGAGATGGCGACACAACCGCACATGGCCATGCGTTCGTAGTCGTCGGTGATTCGGGAAATCATGTGGATGTGTGGGTCGACGTAGAACATAGTTATGTGTCCTGTTCCTCGGTGAGAGTGATTCGTTCGGTTCCTCCGTCGCAGTCTTACACTTCTCGCGGCTTGGGCTTTTCCCAATTCTCGTCGTATTCGAGCGAGAACAACTGCTGGATTTTCTCGGCTCGGTCTGGGTCCGTCGATTGCAATATCTTGATGCCTTCGCGAATCTTATCGAGGCGTCCGTCCGACACACCACCGCCCCTATCAATTCGATCGAGAATCGCGGCGATGTCTAACAATAGACATCGAGCCTCCAGAAAATGCCGGTCCAAAGTGGCTTCGGCGGTCATCGGTTGCATGTTCCTACTCTCCTCGCTTTGCGCCTTCAGACGTAGGACGGGTTTGTAACCTGTCCTTTGTTTTCTCAGACAGGTTACAAACCTGTCCTACGTGGGCACATCCCCACAGCAACTAACTTGTGGCCCCTCGGTACGATTCAATCATCTGCAAGTCCACCAACGTATTCAAACTCCCCGAGCGAAACCCTTCCAGGTCCAGCGTCACGAATCGGAAGCCTAGTTCTTTCAAGCGAGATACCAATTGCGTTCGGATTTCCGGATCGGCCAACTTTGCCAGTTCCTCGCCGGGAACTTCGATTCGGGCGAGTTCGCCTTCGTGCAGACGCACGCGGCATTCGCGATATCCCAAAGACTTCAGTAGCGTTTCGGCAGCTTCGATGCGGGCCGTCCGTTCTCGGGTGACTTCGACGCCGGGAGCGACGCGACTCGACAAACACGGGGACGCGGGTTTGTCCCACGTCGGCAAGTCCCAATGTTTCGCCAACGCTCGGACGGCGGCCTTCGTGAAACCTGCTTCTTGCAATGGGTGCCGGACGGAGTGTTCTGCTGCGGCGGTTAACCCTGGCCGATAATCCCCCAGGTCGTCGAGGTTGGCACCACTGCACACGAAGTCGACGCCGATCTCAGGTAAGATGGTTTCGATCTGGCTATATAATTCGCTCTTGCAGAAGTAACATCGCGTTCCGTCATTCGCAACATATTTCGCGTTGTCGAATTCCTCCGTCGGAACGATCCTGTGCTCGATCCCGATGAGTTCGGCAAGACGTCTGGCGTCTTCGATTTCGGAGCGTGCGACGCTCGGGCTATCTGCGGTAATCGCAATGGCGTTGTCGCCCAGCGCCAAATACGCAGCCTTCACGACGACGGTGCTATCGATCCCGCCGCTGAACGCGACGGCTACGGATTTTATCTCTCGTAATATCTGCAATAACCGCTCGCGTTTGGCGGCGAGAGTGTTGGTAAGTTCTGTTGGCACAGGGAAAACTGGGGGTTGGGGTGAAATTGGGTTCATCTACTTCCATCATACGGCCAACGAACCAGTCGCTCAACCTTGCCAATTCCCGCAGAACGTTCGCCTCGGTTCGGGGTTCATGGTAAGGTAGACACTTCTTCATCATCTCACAAAGGAGTTCTCGACTCATGTTGCGTTCGTGTTCACTCTTCTTCGCACTCATCGCCTTGATTGCGATGCGCCCCGATGCCTCCGCCCAGCGGAAAAAACGTGGGAAGATTGGTTCGAAAGCTCAGGCCATGCGTGGCCAGGGAGTTCCCGAAGGAAAAGTTGCCCCGACGTTCGAACTCAAACTTCTCAAGACCTACGATCTTCCCAAGACGAAAGACGGCAAGACCCGCAAGACAATCAAGTTGACTGACTATCGATCGAAAAAACCAGTCGTCTTGATTTTTGGAAGTTACACCTGACCTCCCTTCCGTCGCCAGTCTGGCGACCTGGAAAAGCTCTATCAGCATTACAAAGACAGGGCTGCCTTTTTCGTCGTCTACATCCGCGAAGCCCATCCCAAAGACGGTTGGGCCATGCCCGTCAAAGGCAAATACTTCGACGATCCAAAAAACTTCGAAGAACGAAAGAAGATCGCGACAACGTGTTGCGAGGCATTGGATCTTAAAATTCCTACACTCGTGGACGGAGTCGATGACAAAGTCGGCAAAGCCTACAAGGGATGGCCGGATCGATTGTACATCGTGGGTAAGGACGGAAAGATTGCCTATCGCGGTGGCCCAGGACCGTTTGGATTCCAACCGGCGGAGATGGAAACGCGATTGCGAGCGATCTTGAAAATGCCGCAGGAAGGGAGTCTGTTGAAGGCCAGACCAAAAAGAAAACGCCCGTAATTGTTCGAGACAAGCCAACATCAAAACCTCCGCGATGCAACCGCTTGAGCGACTTGCTTCGCAGAGGTTTTCCTCCGGTTGTTGGGTTCTTATTTCTTTCGGACCGGCACTTCTTTCAAGAACATCTTTCCGCCACAACACTCACACTCGCCGGCCCAGTTCCGCCGAATCGCGCATATGTCACACCAATAATAAATGTCATGGAGCTTACCGTTTTTATAACTCAGGACACTGAGAACTTGTAGTAAGTGGGTGTCGCCAAGCAGTCGCCCGGTCACTTTCATGGGCCGGTCCTGAACTTTCGGATCGTTGAAAAACATCCGCCCTCCGTCGTCGCGAACGATGGGATAGACTTTTCCGTCGTCGGTGATGAGAGCGAGCCAGTGCGGCGATGCCTCCGGATCGAGGTTCGAACCGATCTTTTTCAAGAGCTTGGCGAGAGGGACAACCTTGCCCTCGAACTGTTGTTTTTTCCCCGGTTTCAGATTCGCTTCGGTGTCGGCAACAAGAAACGGAGTGGCGGCGAACAAGAGAGCGACGCCGAGCAAGACACGTTTGCCAGGTCGAGAAGTTTTCATATGTATCCTCCTAGGAGTGGGAGATCGATGTCGAGAATTTCCAACAATCTCGATTTTACTCGACACGTCCATCGATCCCGAAAACGAAATATGCCCCGAAGAGGATTTCCGAAAAAAAGCGAGCCTTCTGGCGGTTCACTGTGTCTCTGGGAAAGCGTTCGGAAAAAACCGTGGCGATGGGTATGGAAGCCCTTGCCGGACGTTCGCGCGAGTGGTATTCTTGAACTCATCCGAGTAACCCTCGGAACACTTTGCTGGAGAGGTGGCAGAGTGGCCGATTGCACCGGCTTGCTAAGCC
>CAYYUU010000749.1:0-4589 GCA_964474955.1 uncultured Alcaligenaceae bacterium
ATCTCACGAATTGACAAGAGCTTAAAATTGCTACCTAGAAGGGCGCTGAACGGTATTGGGCTTTGGAGAGCAAACCGCTGAATGCTCCGATAGATGATTTTGACGCCATGTGTTTACTACGTCGTGACGTTGGGCTGAGAGGGATGCTAAGCCGATTCAAAATCCCATGAGGGAACGTGTGTGTGTTCGAGTCCCACCTTCGGTAAGCACGAAGCTGCGAACCAACACCTCCGATGTCGGCCCACTTCTTCTGACGGCAATGTAGGTTCGCTCCTGCGAATTTCTTGATAGCCGAGACTCCGTCGGTTACCTTCAATCCGAACAACAGCTATTTGGTCTACATCATATCCAGGAGAAACGAAATGCTTCGAATCATCGTCCCGGTGATGACATTGTTCCTGACGGCAGCCATCTCCGTGAACGCAGCAGGGATTGATTCTTTGACCGCGAAGGATACTCCTCTGTCCAAAGGGGAGGTTATCGCCTTCTTCGGGGATTCCATTACCCAGGCCGGAGCGAGAAAAGGTGGTTACTGCCGGCTTATCAACGATGCAATCCAGAAGGCCCATCCCGATTTAGGCGTAAAAGTCGTCTATGCGGGGATCAGTGGCCATAAGGTTCCTGATCTTCAAAAACGTGTTGATCGCGACATCATCAAGAAGAAACCAACAGTCGTCTTCATTTACATTGGAATCAATGATGTTTGGCACAGCATCCGTGGACGAGGTACACCCATAGAGAAGTTCGATTCCGGGTTGCGAGCTTTGATCAAGAAGATCAAAGCAACGGGCGCGAAGATCGTGCTTTGCACGCCAAGCACAATCGGTGAAAAGATCGACGGTTCCAACAAGCTTGATCCGTTACTGAAAGAATATGCCGCGATCAGTCGCAAAGTTGCGAAGGACACAGGCTCGACGTTGTGCGATCTTCGCAAGGCGTTTCTGACTCATCTGAAGAAGCACAATCCCAACAACAAATCACGAGGCATCCTAACCGGAGACGGCGTTCATCTCAACAAAGCCGGAAATCAGTTCGTCGCGAATCAAGCCGCCGAGGCAATCGCGTTGGCATTGCGAAAGAAAGCGAAGGGTCCTTCCTCAAAGTCAACGAGCCTGTTTAACGGTAAGGATTTGACGGGCTGGCATGTCGATGTCCCTGCGAAGGACAAGAAGCCTGACATCAAAGCGACATTCATCGTGAGAAAAGGCAAACTTGTGAGTCTTGGGCAACCACGGGGCCATCTCATCACGGATAAGAGTTATCAAAATTATCGCCTGGTGGTGGAGTATCGATTTGCTGGGAAGCCCGGCAACTGCGGTGTGCTAGTGCATGCCTCAAAACCACGTGCTCTTTATAAGATGTTTCCGAAGTCCATTGAGGTTCAGATGAATCACAAACATGCCGGTGATTTCTGGTGCATCGGCGAAGACATTACAGTCCCTGAAATGGTCAAACGTCGGGGGCCCAAAGAAAAATGGGGAGTGACCGAAGGCAAAGCGCGTCGGATTCTCAACCTGACCGATGACTCGGAGAAACCTGTCGGGAAGTGGAACACCATGGTCATTGAGTGTGTCAAGGATGAGGTGAAAGTGTGGGTCAATGGCGACCTTGTCAACCACGGCTCAAAATGCACTGTCAGCAAAGGACAGATTGCCCTCCAGGCCGAGGGGTCTGAAGTGGAGTTTCGCAAGCTGCTGATCACCTCAATCACCAAGCTGAGTAAGTAAGCAATTGTGTGTTGTTTAGCCGAAACTGGCGTGGAGTATTCCTTGATGGTTTCGGCTGAACCTTTTGGTGGAGCAGCAGCAAAAAGACAAAGGCATCGACTTTGCCAACAAGTCGCAACTCAATCCCCGGCCAGCGCCGTTTGGCAAGGACTTCGACATCGTGATGAACTTGGCTGTGGGCGCGAGGTTCCCGGGTAACCCAAACAATTGAACGCGATTCCCTGCACAGGTGGTGATCGACTACGTCCGGGTCCATGACAGAGTTGGAGGCTGGCCTCGCCCGAAGGCTCGTGGCCCTGGTGTGTTCCCTTTCACCAAGAAGGTTCGCGGGCAGCGGCCTCCCTGTTCTCCGTAGCTTGCCTTTCGCTCGGCATACCTTCTGTCCTTGACTGGCTGTTGTCATCCGTCCTTCTGCGATCACGAGGACCAAACTCGGTGCTCTTCGAATCGAGTTGGATCGAATCTTGACTGTTTGCTGGAGAAGCGCCGGATGTCCCGAGACGACAAACCATTGGGACGAAGCCTGGGGTGGCAAGTGCTTGAGAGCGCTTATTTGTTCCGGAGCCAGTATTTTCAGTTGCGCCAGGACCGTCTCTGCCGGGATGGGAAAAGTCATGGAGACTACACCTACGTCGAACATCCCGGCTCGGTTTTCGTGGTTCCCTTTACGACAGATGGTCGCGTCCTGCTTCTCCAGTCTTACCGTTATCCGATCGACGCTTGGTGCTGGGAAGTCCCGGCAGGGACAATGGGCGACTGTGCCGAACTCTCCCCGGAGACCGTTGCGTTGCGGGAACTCCGAGAGGAAGCGGGGGCGACCTGCGGTGCTCTGGTCCCATTGGGAGCGTTCTACCTCGCAAATGGGTTCGCGAACCATCGGGCTCATTTCTTCTTGGCCCAAGACTCGTAGATGCTGTCCCACCCCGATCCAGAAGCATTCGAACAGATCGCCGAAGTCAAGCTCTTGCCCCAGGCAGATGTCGAGCGACTCATCTGGGAGGGAGAAATCAACGACGGAGATTCAGCCTTTGCCCTTCTGCTCGCAATCAACTGGCTAAAGTCCCAACCTTCCTCAACGTTCAATCCACCTAGTTGATGATCCTGAGTCTTTGTCTTGGTTTTGTCTTGCGCCACCTCGCTGTCGTTTTGGAATTTGTTTGTCTTTGTCTTTCTCTTTGTTTTTACGTGCATGTTGCCTTTTTTCCTTCGCCCTGATTCCTTCTAAGATCTGCTGATCGGGATTTCCTTGTGTTTTTCTCGCCGAAACCCACCCAGAGCCAATCCGTCTCTGACCCAGAAAAAGTCAAAAACGGGCAAAATCGGGTCAGAAACGGGAACAAATAAACTCCAAAAATCGTCCTGAAATGCTCCCCTTTACGGACTCTCTGCGCTGCCCTTCATCTCATGGCGTTCCCGTCTTTGTTTTTGAGCCGCACAGCGCTAGCTTCTTTGGGGCGAAAGATTCTAGCCACGGTCGCAACGCCTGTCTTTTACCCACATTTTTGGAGTCGATGACCCGGAAAAACCCGGGGCTTGGAAATCCCGTTTTCACCCGGCGAGGCCTGCAGTAAGGTCTCTTAGATCCCCGCACTCGGAATACACCGACTATTCCGCACCCGGCTCCAAAAAATGTGGGTAAAAGACAGGGCGCAACGCAGTGGGGAAAAGAGCCCTGCTCCTCTTCGTTGGTCCTTTCTTCTGAGCCGGGAACCGGCGGCACAAGCACGAAGGCCCACCATGGCTTGTAGTCTTTCTATTCCCTGTTCCCTCTTCCCCCTTTTGTTTTTTGGTCCGTGTTGATCCGTGAAATCTGTGGTTGACGCTCTTCTCATTTCTTTGCTGCGCGTGAGACTCTTGTCTTCCTCCTTTACATCATATATGATCAAACGTTCACTATTAATAGTATAGGAACGAGACCCTTCAGAATTTTCGATTTTCGCCACCTTTCTGAAATTTTTTTCTCGCTTTCCCTCCGACGTGCAAAACCAAAGCCCAAAACGGACACGCTTCTCTTTTGTGCCCATTCGCGGAGTACAGGCAACCATCTCGAAAGAGACTCTGATTTCTTTGCCCACCAAGTAGAATCCACCCAAAGAAAAACGGCTCGTTCCGAAAACAAATGTTCGGATCGAGCCGTGCCAAGGATTACTTTCTCAAACGGGAATCATCCCCGATCACATCCGCTACCCAACACTCAGGATGGTTTTCGGATTGCTCCACACCGAGGGTGAGACCGTGGTCACGACCGTCCCCAGTTCGCCCGACACACCGGCCCATCGTTGGATCGTCCCGTCTGGAGTGATGGTGTGCCAGACCCCGAGCCAATCCAGGAACCACTTTTCATTCCGCCCGTAAGAGTTCTGGTAGAACGATCCCGCGAACCGGAACCCGTTGGCCGCCTGCAGTTCGGCGGTGTCGGGGTTCAGCAGCAAGTTCAAGTTCGACCAAACTGCTCGGGAAACAGTCTCAACCGTTGTCCCGAGATTCCCGGCGACGCCACTCCATTTTCGAATTGTGCCGTCTGGTGTGATCGTATGCCAGGCGCCCGCTTGATCAAGGAACCACTTCTCGTTGGCTCCGTAGCTGTTCTGATAAAGCGAACGTCCCACATGAAACGCGTTGTTCGTCTGGAGTGTCTGCAGTTGTTGGACCTCTTGGGTTGTCAATTGCAACGGAGCGTTGAACAACCGGTTGACATCCTCCCAGATGGCTGGGGAGACGGTCGCGATGGCCGTACCGAGTTGCCCGGAGACGCCAGCCCATCGTCGGATGGTCCCGTCCGGTGTGATGTTGAAAAACGCCCCTGTCGAGTTGTAGAACCACTTCTCGTTCACTCCATAGGCGCTCTGATACGTCGACGCC
>CAYYUU010000750.1:0-4079 GCA_964474955.1 uncultured Alcaligenaceae bacterium
CAACAGGCACAAACGTATAACGCTTTCTATCCCATCACCCCGAAAACTTCGCCCCACTGTCACTCAAGCCCACCGCCCCTTTCATGACCTGACGGACGACCTTCTCGCTGATTTCTTTGTCGAGGTGGGCTTTCAACTCGGCCATGTTCATGGCCCCGAGATCTCCATCGACTCGATCACGAACGGCCACGGTGCCGGCTTCCTGTTCTTTTTCGCCGATGACGAGCATATATGGAATTTTCTCCAACTGGGCACCGCGAATTTTGCCGCCGATCTTGTCCGAACGATAATCACCCTGAACGCGGTAGCCGTGGGCCTTCAGTTCGGCTTCGACCTTCCGGGCGTATTCGGTGAATTTCTCACTCACAGTGATGATCCGTAGTTGTTCGGGAGCCAACCACAACGGAAACGCACCGGCGAAGTGTTCGATCAGGATGCCGATGAATCGTTCCATCGAGCCGAATGGAGCTCGGTGGATCATCACGGGTCGGTGGGTCGTGTTGTCCGCGCCGATGTACTCAAGTTCGAATCGTTCTGGCAAGTTGTAGTCGAGTTGGACCGTGCCGAGTTGCCATTCGCGGCCAATGCAATCACGCACGACGAAGTCGATTTTCGGGCCGTAGAAGGCTGCTTCGCCGGCTTCGACGCTGTAATTCATGTTGCGGTCAGCCACGAGTTTGATCAGAGTTTGCTCGGCCTTTTCCCAGTTTTCGGGGTCGCCAACGTATTTGGAGCTATCCGGGTCGCGGAGGCCGACGCGGACGCGGTAGTCTTCGTCGAGTTTGAGGCTCTTGAGGACGAACAACACGAGGTCAATGTTCTTCACGACCTCTTCTTCGACTTGTTCTTGAGTTACGAACAAGTGGGCGTCGTCTTGCGTGAATCCGCGAACGCGAGTCATGCCCGATAGTTCGCCCGTTTGCTCGTAGCGATAGACGGTTCCGAACTCGGCGAGCCGCACCGGAAGATCGCGATAGCTGCGTTGCTCGGCCTTGTAAATCTGGATGTGGTGCGGGCAGTTCATCGGCTTGAGGAGATATCCTTCTTGTTGTCCCAACCAACCGAGAAGTGCTTTTGCGCGAGAGGAAGCGTCCTTCGCCTCCTTGTAGTCTGGCACCTCGACGTTCATCGCCTGGAGCAAATTCGAGACGTAATTGTGGACGGCTTCGAGGCGAGCTTCGGGAGTCTCGGCGTCGCCATAGCCAGGAACTTCGAATTGCGTGAGCGACATGAAATCACGCATCTCAGCCTCTTTTTCGTCGTCGAGCAGTCCCGCCGACAAACGGTGTTGGGCGAGTTCCAAGGCCGAGCCCGCCGGGTGTTGATACATCGGCGGAAACTGTGAGTCTCGATAATATGGGAAGTGGCCCGACGTCCGATAGAGTTCGAGTCGACCGATGTGGGGCGTATAGACGGGTTGATAGCCCTGCTTGAGCAACTCGTCTTTGATGAAGTTTTCCAATATGCTGCGGACCGTCGCCCCTTTGGGCATCCACAGAATCAAGCCGCTTCCTGCGGTCTGGCTGATCGTAAAGAGTTTGAGTTGTTTGCCGAGAACGCGGTGGTCGCGTTTTTTTGCTTCTTCGAGTTTTTGGAGATACTCGTCGAGGTCCTTCTGGCTGAAGAACGCCGTGCCGTAGAGACGTTGGAGTTGTTTGCGAGATGAGTCGTTCTTCCAATACGCGCCGGCGATGCTCAGGAGTTTGAACGCGCCGATCTTTCCGGCGTGAGGTAAGTGCGGACCACGGCAAAGGTCGATGAATTCGCCTTGTCGATAGAAGCTGACGGTTTCTTCGTCCTTGAGCGAGCCATCGATATGTTCGACCTTGTAATCCTGGTGCATGTCTTCGACGAGGCCGCGAGCTTCGGGAGTTAGCCGTTCGAATCGTTCGAACGGTTCGGCCTCCTTGACGATCTTTTTCATTTCGGCTTCGATCTTCGGAAAATCTTCCTCGCTGATCGCGGGTTCGACGTCGATGTCGTAGTAATAACCGCTTTCAATCGCGGGGCCGAACGCGAGTTTGGCTCCCGGAAACAAACGCATGACGGCCCGCGCCATGACGTGGGCACAACTGTGACGCAACACATCCAGGGCTTCCGGATTCGAGTCCGTCAACAACTCGAACTCATACTCGCCGGGGTCGGTCGGCAGTTCGCGGTCGAGGTCAATCACCTGGCCATTGAATTTGGCGGCGACGGAGGCCTTGGCAAGCTTTTTTCCGATACCCTCGGCGATCTCTCGCGGGCGAATTCCGGGTGAAACTTCCTTTTTGTCTCCGTTGGGAAGGCGAAGCGTCAACATATTCGTTATTCCTGGTAAAGGGCGATGTGATGAGTTCAACGTTTGCGATGTCTGGCTTGCGGAGAGACAACGCGGAATCCGTTCGGGTTCAGGGGTATATTACGAGATGTTGTTGGGGGCGACGATGGAGAAAAGACGTTCGTCGTCCCTCGCCGCATCTCATCCGGAAGACCTGCAAGGAAGGACATCCAGCCAATGGCAAAAACATTCGACGCCACGATGAAAGGTCTGGTCCAGAATAACGTCGCGGAATTTCTGACCGAATTCGATCAACCTCCCGACGGTCCGTGTTTGTTGTTGAACGTGGATCTCTCGACCGTCTCGGTCGATGCGGATATTGTCGTGAGCATCAACGACCCACCGACGGAAATCATCCATATCGAATTTCAGGCCAGCGCATCGGCCACCAAACATGTGGACATTCTGACGTATAACGTGCTCTTGCACCGACGATACACCGTTCCAGTCCACACGATCGTGATGTTGATGCGACCCACCGCAACCCACTCCAACCTGAACGGCGAGGTCAGCTACTCTGCACGTCCCGGTCATGGTAGTATGAATTTTGAGTACGAAATCATCGAACTTTGGCAAATTCCGGTTGATGACCTGTTACGCAGTCCCGTTGGCCTTCTCCCGCTCGCTCCGCTCGGGCGGCTACCGGAGGATGTTGCGAGACAAGAAGCGTTACAGGCAGTCCTCGATCGCATGGCCGAGAGGATCACCGAGGAAACGGAACACGACCAATCCGTCCGACTGCTCACCTCGGCGTACTTGCTGATAGGCCTGCGCGTGAATCGTGCCGAGGCACGCGAACTTTTTCAGGGAGTTCAAGCGATGAAAGAATCCGAAACGTACATGATGATCCTCGACGAAGGAAAAGAAATCGGGAGAGAAGAAGGGAGAGAGGCAACCAGAGAGTTGCTGCGTATCTTTGGAGAGGAACGGTTCGGTCCTCTTGACGAATCGGATGCTGCTCAGCTTGAGGCGATCAAAGATCTCGCTAAACTCCAAGAGCTTGCGAAGAAAGTTTCCAAGGTCAACAGTTGGAAAGAACTCTTCGAAACCAACGGCACAGAATCTTCGTCCTGAAGGAATTCCAAACTCCAACACAATCAAGGAATTTCACGATGCAAGGATGGATCGCTCGCTTTCTGCTGACGCTCGCGACAGTCGGGTTCGCTTGCGGCATGGCCCGCGCCGACGGCTACTGGGTCAAGCCGATGCAGAAAGTACACGCCAAGTTTCGCGGCAAGTCGGGGACGATTGCTCACTTTGGTGATTCGATCACGGTGAGTTTGGCGTACTGGACGCCTCTGCAAGGAAAAGGCAAGAACATGGACGCCAAGACGAAAAATGCTTGGCAACTCGTAAAGAAGTACCAAGCTCCGGAATGTTGGCGAAAGTGGCGTGGCTCCAAGTACGGTTCGCAGAGCGGGCAGGTCGTCACTTGGGCGCACAAGAACGTCGACGGTTGGCTCAAGAAGCTGAATCCCGAAGTGGCCGTCATCATGTTCGGCACGAATGATCTGGGGCGGGTCAAATTGCAAACGTATAAACCCAAGTTGCGCAAACTCGTTCAGAAGTGTTTGGACAACGGAACGGTGGTGATTTTGACGACTATTCCGCCACGAAGCGGTCTCGAAGAGAAGGCGGCGAAGTATGCTCAGGCGATACGCGATGTTGCCAAGGCGAAGAAGGTTCCGCTTATCGATTTCCATAAGGAAATTCTCAAGCGTCGTCCGAAAGACTGGGACGGGAGGTTGAAGAAATTCGC
>CAYYUU010000750.1:4089-4588 GCA_964474955.1 uncultured Alcaligenaceae bacterium
TCATCCGAGTGCGCCGCAGGCTACGCGAAACGATTACTCTGAAAATTCATTGAAGGAACATGGTTATGGGCTTCGGAACTATCTTACTCTGCACAAGTATGCCGAAGTGATTCGGAAGGTTCTGTCCCGGAGAAAGGTTGAGAGCGGTTTCGTCTGGCCTGGCCAGGAACCAAAGGTGCTGACAATTGCTTCAGGTTCTACACGCTTGCTGAACCTGCAACGAGCGCCAATCCGAGTCTCGCTCGGAAATGTCGAGATCGCAGAGTACGACATCCTGACCCCGAGGAAAATTGTCCTCCGAGGTAACAAACTCGGCGAAACAGAATTACGTCTGTGGTTTGCGGATCCTGAAGACTTTGATGCCCAACAGATTGTCGAGTTTACGGTTCGCGTGGTGTCGGCACGCTGACCGATTTTCGACCGTCCTTTGGGTGGCCGTGTTCTACTTCGTGCGAATAATATAGATGTATACAGAAGATCATTCGCGCAATGTCACCGC
>CAYYUU010000751.1:0-4587 GCA_964474955.1 uncultured Alcaligenaceae bacterium
TGTACCGGACTGTGACCCATCGCGCGCTTGAGCGGCAGTGTGCGTGGGAGATGTCAATCCAGTGTTGGCGATGGCCGTACTCGACCAACTTCTCCAACGAGACATCCTCGGCCAAGTTGCTCCACCAATACACCACTTCGGTGCCCTCCTCGCAGGCCCGTCGTTCGCCCACGAGCCAACCCACGTGTTGTGCCCCTTCGTAATCGGTCCACACGCACCGGACGCGAGCGAATTGGCCACTGAGCCAATCACCGGTTCCCTTTCGCCAACGGACCGTGCGCCAAAAAGAGGCCTTGATGTTGGCAATGATGTCCTGAGCTTGCCGGGCTGTGGGTTGGACCTCGGACGTTGGGGCCAGTTGGAAGTCACGCCGCACGCGAACGACGTAGGACAAATTTCGGGAGTGCAACCCGGCCAGAAAATTCGGGTTGTCGCCGTAATCGGAGTCGGCCACGACACACGAAAAGCCGACGGACAATGTGATGGCGTTGTCAATCAGGTCCAAGGCTATCTCGGGCTTGGTCTGGAATTCGATGAACTCCGGGACGTGAGCCTGTTGGCGTCGTTGTTCGTCGTAGGCCCAGGATTCGGGCAGGTAGAGCCTGGTCCCAACAGGCCAAGCGATTGTCCGCTCGGCGTAGACGCAGTTGACGGCGACTTGACAGTTTCCGACTTTGCCAAGTGTTCCTCAGTACTGGCGAGCGACGCCGACAGACGCCTTGCCCTTCTTGGCAAAGCCGGTGTCGTCGACGATCAGCGCGCCGTCGCCTTCGGTGTCCATCTCGAGCATCGTTTGGATTCGTTGTCCGTCGATGTCGGTGTCCCAGGGCGTGTTGGTGAGGAACTCCTGGAAAGTCTGGTTGAACGTTAACGGGATGACTTGGGCGAGCGTTTGACAGTTCTTGTTGGGATGTTACGAGAGTAACCCCGTGACATAGGGTTCGAGGGTATGGCGAAACTCAGCCCGGACGAAGTGGACGTCGAAGGGTTCGAGGAACTGTTGGAGTTAAGGCCACGGGGCTTCGGGAGTTTGGCGAATGCGATATTATATTCTAACGGAATTATATGAAAAAACGGCAAATAACAAAGCAGTGCTACGCGCGAGTGAATTGAAAAGGGCGTGGTCTTCTTTGATACCCACGCCCCTCGTGTCGTGGTTTCGTTGTCCCCGAGGAAACCTGCCACCGGTCTTTTCTCTTCGTGTTCTCCAATGGCTTTCTTCGATTCTATCACGCCTTTCCAAGCATGACTTTCGCGGCGTTCCAACCGCCTGCGCCGATCACACCACCGCCCGGATGTCCCGCCGAACCGCAAATGTAGAGGCCCTTGATGGGCGTCTTGTAGTCGGCGTAGCCCGGGACCGGACGGAACATGAACAAGCGATCCAGCGACATGACGCCGTGGAAGATGTTACCGCCGGTCAGATTCCATTCGCGTTCCATGTCGAGCGGCGACACGACGTCGCGGGCGATGACGGAACTCTTGAAATTCGGGGCGTACTCGTTGAGTATGTCGAAGCATCGGTCGGCGAAGGATTCCTTTATGTCGTCCCAGTTTCCCTCCTTGAGTTCGTAAGGGGCGTACTGAATGAACATTGACATCAAGTGTTGGCCTTCGGGCGCGACGGTGTTATCCACCGCCGAGGGCAAGCAACATTCGAGGACCGGGTTTTGGGACGGCATACCGTACTTGGCGTCGTCGTAGGCCCGTTCGATATAGTCCTGGTCGGGACAGATGTGGATTGTTCCGTGGTGATGTGGTCCGACTTTATCGCTCGGACAGGCCGTGAAGTTTGGCACTTCCGAGAGGGCCACGTTGATCTTCAGCGACGCGCTCGAGTAGTCGATCTTCTCGATGCTGTCGGCGAAGTCGGGCGGCAGGACCTTCGGGTCCATCAACTTGGTGAATGTCATGTTCGGATCGAGGTTACTCGCAACGGCTTTAGTGGCCTGGAATTCGCTGCCGTCGGAGAGCGCAACGCCCGTGGCTCGTCCGTTGTTGACGTGGATTTTTGCAACTTCGGCTTCGGTGCGAATCTCGACTCCGAGATCTTTGGCGGCTTTCGCGAGAGCTTGTGTGAGCCCACCCATTCCGCCTCGCGTATAACTCCACACGCCGCGTTTGCCATTCGTCTCGCCCATCACATGGTGGAACAACACATAGGCGGTTCCTGGCATCGATGGTGCTGCGAAGGCTCCGATGATCGCGTCGGTCGCGATCGTGGCCTTGAGCTGTTCGGACTCAAACCAACGATCCAGGATCGGGCGAGCGGCACCCGTCAAGATTTCGACGGCTTCGTGCATCTTCGGCCCGAGTTTCTGCATCTTCCAGCCAAGCGAGGCCATTTTCCAGAGCGACTTGATCCCCGGCTTGAGGATGTTCGGCGGGACCATCGTAATCGTCGGTTCGATGACGTCGGCCACACGAAGGAGCATTTGCTCATACTTCGGATACGCTTCGGCGTCTTTCTCGCTGAACTTGGCGATCTCCTTGCGAGTCATCTCGGCATCGGGACCCATTAGCAAGTAGCGTCCGTCCAAAAACGGCGAGAACGACGACGGGCTTCGTTCGAGCGATTCGAACCCGTATTCGTGCAAACGCAACTCTTTCACAATCTCCGGACGAAACAGACTGTTCACGTACGCGAGGCGTGACACCTTATATCCGGGAAACACTTCCTCCGTGACACACGCCCCACCAACGACGGGCCGACGTTCGAGTACGAGGACTCTCCACTTGGCCTTCGCCAGATAGCACGCCGTGACCAATCCATTATGTCCACCACCGACGATGATGGCGTCGTATGTCCCAGCTGTCGTTGAACTCAAAGCACACCTTCTTTTTTCTATGATGAGTTGATGTTGGGTTTATTGGGGAGGTAGTTTGCTTTCGAAAGGTACGCGACCACAGAAAAAGTCGGAAGTGGCCGTGAGTTGCCGCACTCCAAAACCAGACAACAGACAAAAGCGAACGGCACACGGGGAACGGGAAATTTGTCGCTGTCCGGTTTCGCGTATTTTTTCAAAGTCCCTTGCGGGGCGAGGGACTTTGAAAAAACACCTCAAAGTAGAAAACCGGACATCCATTTCTTTCGCGTTCCCAGTGTGCCTGCTACATTCCAAACAAAGTCCCCACGTGATTCGCAGAGACCTCGTCTGCTTGTGCTTATTTCTTCTTTTTATAGACGTGCCCGATGTCGACTTCCTGGAATCCGAGCGATTGACAAAGTCGCATGGCATGTTCGTTGTCTGTGGCGACCTGGACTTCGGCGAGTTCGAAGCATTGTTCCTGGACGTCCCGGAGCATCTGGGCGAAGAAGAATTTTCCGACGCCGAGGTGACGGAACTCCGGCGCAACGTTCAGTCCATAGAATCCAACCGAAGCTCGCTGCCAGCGGTAACTGAAACCTTCCAATTCCATCAAGAGAGTCTCGGCGACGACTTCCGAAGTTTGTCGGTCAATGAGCAAGAATTCCATCGGCTCGAGCATTCCCAGGACGCAATTTTCCCACCACGTCGGTCGAGCCCGTACCGGTCCGGCTTGTCGTTCGAATCGCTGGCGAAAGCCGACGAACCGCGGATCGACGATTCGCAAGGATTGTTGGATTTCGCGTTGCATCACGAGCGTGCTGCTGTGAAGCTCGTAGTCGTGGGACAGGAAGAATGGGCCGGTGGCCGGATCGCTCTCGAGAAATCCGGGGAGTTCGAGCCCACCATACAGGCCCAGGTAAAAAGGATTGCGTGGAGCACACGGCCCGGCAAAAATCCGCTCGCTCCCGCGCTCGACCAAATACGCTTCACAGCGACGGAGAAGTTCGGTCGCCACACCTTGGCGACGGTAATTCGGGCGAACGGCGAGCAAACAGATTACGCCGTCCTCGTAGAAGAGTCGAGACTTGGTGGCATCGGTGCCGAAACCGGCGTGGGCAAACCCAACGAGTTCGCCGTTCTCTTCGGCGACAATCAGACCGGCAGGATCGAAGTACGGTTTGGAGAAGACTTGAAGTTCCAGCACGGACGGACTCGGCAATTCGATCGCACCGCGACCGGTCAGGGATTGGTTCCAGGTCCGCACGAGGGCTGGGGGATCGGTGTTTCGAAAACAACGATATTCGACCACGCCACCCCCTTTTTTTTGCCTATCGCCACATTTAATTCCAATCGACACCTTCCGAGCAGGCCAATGCCTATATCACCATTGATTATAGGCGAGGTTGATTCACCCGCAAGATGCGCCCGATAGATCGCACGACCGGACACTGGCTCTCGCGTCGACATTCCGCTACTCTGACTAGTGGTCTGCCTTCTTGGAATTGTCACGAGGGTTGTTTTTCGATCTTCTACAAGCCTGAAGCGCGTGCGAAGGCGCTGTCTTGGCCCTTCTCTCTCGCTTCAGGCTTGTGGAAGATCGCCCCACAATTCCGAGAAGGTGGACCACCTGTAGCCCTCGTTTCCCCGCCAGCGCACACACCCGAAATTGAACTCCTGGTATGTTCACCTGGGACTCTATTTTGTTCTTCGTCAGGAGGCTTTAGACATGAATTATTCGTGGTCCTGGAAACCGAACCATTCGTCAAGGCTTGGTTCG
>CAYYUU010000752.1:0-4587 GCA_964474955.1 uncultured Alcaligenaceae bacterium
ACGTCATCCTTGGGGATGGCGGAAGTGTCTTCCGGGATGAAAACGAAGTCGTCACGATGGTCCAAACGGGCGATGAGGAAGACCCAACGAGTCAGATTGGCGGGGCTGACACCATTGATGGTGCGGCTGGCAAGGACGTCATCCTCGGTGGTGCCGAAGGCGACATCATCACGGCGAACCTGGGTGGCAAGATCATCCTCGGCGACAACGGAGTCGTCATCACGAACAGCGACATCTACACGACCAATCCTGAAGTCGGCGGTTCGGACACCATCACAGGCGGTTCGGACAGTGTTGGCAACACCATCCTCGGTGGAGCCGAAGGCGACATCATCACGGGCGGTGAAGGCAACGACGTTATCGTCGGTGACAACGGATTTGTCACCCGCATCGGTAGGGTCGTCATGCAGGTCGCTACCACTGGCAAATCCGACACCGGAGACGAATCTGGCTCGGTTGGTGGAAACGACACGATTACCAGCACCGGTGGAAACGATGTCGTCATCGGTGGGATTGGTGCTGACAGCATCACGGCCCCGGTTGGCAACAATATCATCCTTGGTGATAACGGCATCGTTAACCTCAACAACAACGGCACCGACGAGACCAACGACATCTTCACGACGTCGTCGGGCATCGGTGGCTCGGACACCATCGTTGGTGGTGCCGGAGACAACACCATCATCGGCGGTGCCGGAGGCGATTCCATCACGGGTGGTCAAGGCGAAGACGTCATCCTTGGGGATGGTGGATTTGTCTTCCGAGATAACGCCGAGAACGTCACCAAGGTCGAGACTGGTGGCCAAGACGATCTCCCAGGAGAAATCGGTGGTGCCGATACTATCGATGGAGCTGCTGGCAAGGACGTCATCCTCGGTGGAGCCGAAGGCGACATCATCACAGCCAACGTCGGCGGCAAGATCATCCTCGGCGACAACGGAGCAGTCGTCACGAACGCCGAGATTTACACCAATAGCCCATCGGTCGGTGGCTCGGACACCATCACGGGTGGTGCGGACAGCATTGGCAACACGATTCTTGGTGGTGCGGACAACGACATCATCACCGGTGGCATTGGCAACGATGTCCTCGTTGGGGACGGTGGATATGTCACTCGGGTCGCTGGCGTCGTCAAGCAAGTCGCCACGACCGGCAACACCGAAACGGAAGACGAGACAGGGGCTGTCGGTGGGAACGACCAGATCACGAGCACCGGTGGCAACAACATCATCCTTGGTGGGACCGACAGCGACGACATCGACGCTCCGGTTGGCAACAACATCATCCTCGGGGATAACGGTGTCGTGAACCTCAACAACTACGACACCGACGACACCAACAACGTCTTCACCAGCTCCCCGAGCATCGGTGGTTCGGACACCATTGTTGGTGGTGCCGGAGACAACATCATCCTCGGTGGTGCTGGAGGCGACTCCATCAAGGGCGGCTTGGGCAAAGACGTCATTGTCGGTGATAGTGGAACGGTCTTCCGCGATGAAAACGAAACGGTGACCATGGTCGACACCGGGGATGTGGAGGATCCCACTGGTGCGGTCGGTGGTAGTGACACCATCGATGGAGCCGAGGGCAGAGACGTCATCTTCGGTGGTGCCGATGGCGACATCGTCACGGCGGTCATTGGTGGCAAGATCATCTTGGGTGACAACGGCGTGGTCATCATCGACGGTGATGTCTACACGACTGACCCGAAGGTGGGTGGAGCGGATACGCTCACGGGTGGTTCCGACAGCGTTGGTAACATCATTCTCGGTGGTGCTGACGACGACTTGATCACCGGTGGAACTGGCGATGACATTCTCGTTGGTGACAACGGCTATATCATGCGGACTGGTGAGACAGTCTTCCAAGTGACCACCACGGGCAAGGCGGAGACTGGAGACGTTGATGGTGAGTGTGGCGGAGACGACACGATTACCACGATCAACGGCAACAACGTGATCTTTGGTGGCGCAGGGAGCGACAGTATCACGGCTCCAGCCAGTACCATCATTCTCGGCGACAACGGTACTTTGAATCTCGACGCCGAAGGAAACTTCGACGTCTTTACGACATCGCCTTCCGTTGGTGATGTTGACATCATTGATGGCGGGGCCGGCCAGAACATTATCTTCGGTGGTGCCGACGCCGATGAGATTACTACCGGGCCGAGCGATGACATCATCCTCGGTGATGGCGGTCGAATCACCAGAGACAGCAACTTCACAGTCCTCAAGATTGAATCCCAGTCGACTGGTGTTGGTGGGAATGATTCTATCAGCTCGGGAGCCGGAAACGACTTGGTCCTGGGTGGCGCTGCGGCCGACACCATCGACGGTGGCCCTGGCGAGGATATCATCGTGGGTGACAATGCTGTCCTCGAGTACAACCTCGACGGCGACCCAACGACGCTTGACCTTGTTGCGACGACGAGCCCAAGCATCGGTGGTGACGACGTTATCTCTGGCAGCGAAGACAGCGACACCATCTTCGGTGGTGCCGGGAACGACACGATTGACGCGGGCGCGGGCGACATCCAGGATATCGTCATCGGCGACAACGGAGTGGCTCCATTCGATCCGACCGGTGTGTTACGACAGTTGGAAACGACGGATCCAGAGTATGGTGGTAATGACTCCATCACAACCGGCGATGGACCAGACATCGTTTTCGGTGGTTCTGGTGGCGTCACAATCGATACTGGTTCGGATAACAGCGTTGACATTGTCATTGGGGATAACGGTGTGACTCCGTTCGACCTGATCGGCGAGTTGCCTGAGGTGTACACCAAAGACCCATCTTATGGTGGTGACGACTCGATCACGACGGGGAATGGTTCCGATACCGTCCTCGCTGGTGTTGGAAATGATACGGTTGTTGCCGGGGGGACCGATCTCGTCGACGATCTGGTCCTTGGTGACAACGGTCGCTTGACCCATCAGCAGCAGGCCGCGTTCGATCCTGGCGAGGACACAGCCATCGTCAGCTTCAACATGGGTGCAACATCCAGTAGCCGGGAGATCACTGGAACGGCAGGGACTGGTGATGCTCGAGCGGCCAACTGGAATAACCTCAGCGACGATGGATATCGAGTCTACGGCGACGACGAGACCGAAGTCGTCTTCTTCGACGATGGAATACTCGCTGCCGGTATTCAAATCGAATGGGGTGAAGACATCGATACCGACCCGGACGATCTGTCGACAGATTCACACTCCGATATCCACGCCAACGGTGATCAAGACCGTGCCCTCTTCGAAGGGTACTTGTACACGAGTACGTCGCACACGGTTGGGGTGAATTTGAAAGGTCTCCTGGACCACTTCCAAGACTACGACGTCTATGTCTACATGAATGCCGACGACGGCAAGAGCCGGTCCGGAACATCGGTTCGTCGTATCACAGACGGAACAACCAGCTACTATCTCAACGATCCAGATGATCAGCATTATGCCGATCAATACCAGTTGGTCACATCGACAGATTCATCTTCTCCGCAGATTGGGAACTATGTGGTGTTCAGCAATCTGAGTTCCGACGAAGTCTCGATCCGGATTGATGACATTGGTAGTAGCAGCTCCAACAGGCCAGCAATCTCAGCGATTCAGGTTGTAGGGAGAAAACATCCGATCGACCGGATTGAGACGACTGATCCTGCTTACGGGGGCAACGACAGTATCTCCACCGGCGGAGGTAAAGACCTTGTCTTCGGCGGTAGTGGAGCCGATGTCATCGATACTTACGGCCGGGAAGTCTACGGCGAAGTCGACAAGGACATCGTTATCGGCGACAACGGTCGAGCTACCATCTCGTTGGGCGAAATTCGTAAGGTCGAGACGACCGATTACGAAACGCCTCAAGGGGTGACCCCGAGTGGTGCGAGCGATGGGGATATCATTCGCACCGGCAACGGGGAAGACCTCATCCTCGGTGGCAACGGCAGTGACACCATCGACTCGGGAGTGGCGGACCTCTTCGAGAACGGTGATATTGAAGTCATCAGCATCAACTTCGGTGCAAACTATGAAGAAGGGGAGGTCAGCGGTGTCGCTGGAGCCGTGCCCGCGGACAACTGGAACAACCTCACCGACGAAACGCACGACGATGACGATGACGATGATGACGACGATGATTCTCAGACGTCAAATACTGTTATCTTCTCCGACAGATCGAGTGCTGCTGGGGTTTCGATCAACTGGGGTGAGGACTTGGGCGACTCTGACCCAGATAAGGCAGATTATGACAGTCATTCCGAGATCGATCCTGACACCCAAAATGAGCGACTCTTCGAAGGCTCGTTGCACACAAGCACGAGTAAAACGCTCGGCGTCGATGTCACGGGGCTCAATGCTCACTTCCCGATTTATGATGTCTACGTCTATGTTGATGCCGACAACAGTAAATCGCGAGAGGATATCTCAGTCCGGAGGCTGACCGACGGGACGACGACGTTCTATCTGGACGATCCCGACGGCAACAAGTTCCGCGTCCCCATAGTGGAAGCCACTGCGATGGATCCCAATAATCCAGACGAAGGGAACAACGTTGTCTACCCGAATTTAACTAGCGACATAATCACACTCCGAATTG
>CAYYUU010000753.1:0-4568 GCA_964474955.1 uncultured Alcaligenaceae bacterium
CGGCGTTTCCCTTCGCGACATCCCACAACCAGATGCTGTGATCCAAGCTCGCCGAAGCCAACATCGATTTATCCCGCCAAGCCACGGCTAGGACGGAATCTTCCTGCTTGGTTTTCAGAACGCGAATCGACTTTCCTTGCGGCCACGAGAAGACTTCCACGACTCCTTCTGTTCCTGGACTTCCGCCCCCAACGGCGAATCGATCTTTGCTCGGCGAGAACGCCACATCGTGAACGTTGACCACTGCCGTTTTGACCTTCTTTTGTAATTCCAATTTAGGCCAACTGTACACGCATAGTCCGGCTTGCGAACAAGCGACCACGGATTTTCCATCCGGAGCAAACACGAGCGAAGTAATCGGCGGTTCCGTCGCGAAGGCGTGCGATGCAAGCGCACACACCAACGCGACGCAGTAGGAAACAGATTTCATCGAAAACCTTGTTCTTGGGATCCGGTTGGGGCGATTAACCAATGAGACCTCGCACAACCCTTGCCCCATCCGGAGCGACCCGAACGGGCCGGCCATCGCTCGTGCGCAGTTCACGACTCGGATTGATTCCGAGCAACGTATAAATCGTGGCCGCCAAGTCGGAAGGCCGAACTGGGTTCTCACTCGGATATTCCCCGAGCGCGTTACTGCTGCCAAGGACTTGCCCGCCTCGCACGCCGCCGCCAGCCAAAGCCACGCTGAAGACGTTCGGCCAGTGATCCCGACCACGGTTCGAGTTGATTCTTGGCGTTCGTCCGAATTCTCCCATGACTATCACGAGCGTATCGTCGAGCATTCGTTTGTCGCTGAGGTCCTGGATAAGAGCACTGAAGGCACGATCCAGGGAGGGGACCTTGGCATTCCGATCGTTCGGATATCGTTCCTTGAGGTGAAGGATGTCCTGGTGCGTGTCCCATCCAGTGTTGTTGACGGTCACGAAGGGAACGCCGCGTTCGACAAGTCGCCGGGCCAACAGACAGCTTTGGCCAATCGAATCGCCCATTCCATATCGGGCGCGAACGGCCTGTCGCTCTTCCGAAAGATTGAACGCTCGCTTGGCCTGGGGCGAAGCTATGAGGCGGTACGCTCGCTCCAAATCCGGATCGGTCGTCGACGTAGTCGAAGCATCTTGAGACCGACTGAATTGATCCATCGCGTTGACGAACTGGCGACGACGATCCAGACGATTGAGGTCGAGACCTTGATAGAAATCGAGATCGCGAACTCGGAAGTCTCGAGTACGGGCGTTGCCGCCTACCGAAAATGGCCTGGTGGAATTCGGCAAGTAGCCGCTCCCCGTTAAAGTGCCGCCACCGACGCGAAAGTTAGGGACAGCAATGTTGGGCGGGAGAACGCCTCGCTGAGTTCGGACGTGAGCCAGGGTCGCCCCGAACGTTGGGTACTCCAACGCAGGCGAGGGACGATAACCGGTCATCATATAATGCGTGCCAAAGTTGTGTTCGCCGAGCGTCGACGTCATCGATCGAATGATCGCGATTTTGTTCATCAGTCCTGCCGTCAGTGGAAGGCACTCGCTCAGGCGCACGCCGGGGAGTCTCGTGGCCACCGTGCCGAGCGGCCCGCGAACTTCGGCGGGAGCATCTGGCTTTGGGTCGAACGTTTCGATATGACTCGGGCCACCGTTGAGCCAAAGCAAAATGCAAGATTTCGGCCTCGGCGTCGGCGTGTTTTCGTCCCCAACGGCGCGTTGAAGACGAAAGAATTCCCCGAGTCCCAGACCTAAAGCTGTCAGCCCTCCAACGCGAAGGGTATCGCGCCGAGTTACGCTGTCACATCGTTCTGTATTCCTCATCGGTGTTCTCCAGAAGTATCGCAGGCCCACTCGAAACGCGTTGGTTTTTTGTTTTGGAGTGCGGTAGCTCGACTCCGCTTTGGTAGTTTTCTCTTTGTGGAAAGTTACGCAGTTGGGAGACACATGAAGCCATGACTCACCAGAAAATGCTTGAGCCTGAGTTGCTCAAATACAATCGGCAAGAAAAATTTCGGCAGATTTAGTGTACCAAACACATCAGCTACGTAACCCCCATTTGTATTGTTTTCTTCCGTCTCCGTTCCCCATCCCAGGCAAAGCCTTCACACCGGCACGATCTCGATCTCGAACAACGTCGGCCACTGCTTGCCGGTCACGAAAAGTCGATAGTCGGTCGAATCGTGGGCGATGCCATTGAGGACCTTTTCGTCGCCCACCACTTCGGGCGGACGCAGACCGCGAAGATTCAATACACCGGTCACCCGCTGCGAGCGTGGGTCGATTCGCAGGATGAAGTCCTCCTGGAAAACATTCGCGTAAATGGCGCCATTGATGAATTCGAGTTCGTTCAACTCCCAGCCGAGAAGATACTTTCCGGGGACGTCGCGGAGTCGGATTTCTCCGGTGATTCGAAAACTCTCCGGATCAATATAATACAGAACCATCGAGCCGTCACTCAGGATCAACTTCTCTCCATCGTGCGTAAGTCCCCACGCTTCGCGAATCCCCCTTGGGTAAGCCTCGATGGTTCGCAGGAGTCGGAACGTATCCTTGTCGTAAACATAGGCGAACGGGGCTCGCTCAAAATTCGTGTAGCTCGGATGTCGCCCGTAGACTTGCGTTGGGTGGGCAACCCACGTCAGTTGAATAATTTTGTCCTGCCAGAGTGTGATGCCCTCGCCGAAGCAATGGGAAGGCAAGTTGTGGCGTTGGGTGACTTGGCCGGTCTCTACAGTGACCTTGCGAAGTTGCGATTCGCCGTAGAGTCCGGTGCCTTCGTAAAACTGTCCGTCGTGAAAAATCAAGCCTTGCGTGAAGGCTCTTTCATCGTGGGGGTAGCTGTTAGCAATTCGGTAGGTAAGCAACTCGTGATCCCCTTCCCACATCGGGAACCCTGCCGGGATCGTTTTTTGGGTCCACCACGCATATCCGAGGCCCGCGACTCCCGCGATTCCCAGACTACCCAAAGCCCACCCAAGCCAACCCCTTCGAGAAACCTTGGGGGGTGATTTGTCCAAGGTCTTTTTCGGCGCAGTATCAGGTTTCGTCGTCGGGCTTTCCGATTTGGCTTTTGCCTTCGGTCTCTTCGTTGATTTGCTCATGAGGAAGGCACGTCCTGCGCGAGGAAGGGAAGACGCAATGGCCTGCGGCGACAGGGGAGAGGAAGTTATCGGCAGGGCATCTCGGCGAACGCACGAAAAGTTTCTAACGCGATCAGGGTTCCCTGTTGGATCTGATTCGCGCCGAAATCATTCGATCTACGGCATCGGAGCAGGTCCGCCGCCCATCATTCCACCCATACCGCCTTTGCCGGCCATTCCACCAGGACCGGGACCACCAGGACCACCCGGGGGAACTCCCGCATTACCACCAGCACCTCCGGGTGCGGGATCTGGTTTTGTCGGGGACTGCGTCCCGTATGGGTCGATGTTGACTTGCTGTGGTTTGGCCTTGCCGAAGTCGTACTTTTGGTAGTCCAAATAGATCAGAACGGCCCCACCTATCAACGCGAGCAGGGAGATGCCCAACATCCCCGTATAAGCATCTGTTTTGCCCTTCGGCTGATTACTGCTACTGCTTTTAGAACGCGATTTCTTTTTTCTCGCCATGACTCACTTCTCCTGTGTCTGGTGTGGCCCGGATTTCCGCCAGACAGACTTCTCTCGCCGTATTCCGTTCCGTGATCGATGGATCGGTCGCGAGGATCACGGGTTCAAATTCGACGTCACGTAATCGCCAACCACGACAACGGGCGACCGTCCGTTACTCCGCGGAATCATTTTTCCGGCTGCAATGTGGGCTCGTGTGTCGGTGATTTCGAGTTCGCCGATGTAACGCACCTGAGTGCCAGTCTTGTCGGTGCGATACACGTAAAGTGTGTGGCCTTTCGTTAAACTGTCATCACTCCCCAGGTCGATCTGGGCGTACCTCGTAGAGCCCCCGTTCAGAACTTTCGTAACTTTCCCTGTCAGTTTCACTTTGGGGGGATTGGTTCGCCCAACTCGAACGTATTCAATCGCCGTCGAAGCTGCTTTTCCCGGACCACCCGTCGCGGGCATCTTGGTTTTGGCGACCTCGTATTTGGTGATGATTTCTTCCAATCGGGCGACTCGCCCAACCAGTTCCCGGTTGCGATCCAGGGCGGTATTCTTGGCCGATTCGGCTTCCTGGACTTTGCTTTTGAGCTTGTCGACTTCCTCGCCTAGGGACTTAATCTGGGAGTTTTTCTTGGACAGTTCGGCTTGGTGTTGGGCCACAAGAGTCAGCGACGCGTTGGTTTGTTGGGCCGCCGAATTTTTCACGAGTTCTGCTTTTTTAATGCTCGCCTCGCTTTTTTGGGTCTCTGTGGCGAGGCTGTTTCGCTTGTCCAACCCGTCATCGCGAGTCTTCTGCAGGGCTGTGCGAAGATCCACGATTGTCTTCTGTTGGTTTTTGATCTCGCGGACGTGGTTATTCCGTTCCTTGACGACAACCTGATGGTTCTGCTTTGCGACTTCAACGGATTTTTTGAGTGTCTCGTACGCTTGCCGCCAGTCTCTTCGGGTCTGCCAATCGACGACCAGAAATCCCCCAACGAAAAGGGCAAAC
>CAYYUU010000754.1:0-4555 GCA_964474955.1 uncultured Alcaligenaceae bacterium
CGGCATAGTTGACGTCCGGCTTTGTATCATTGATTTTGCGAGTCATCGTGAAAGTGCATTGCAAGAACTGCGGATCGTACCATCGCGTGCAACGATCGCCCGCAATGTTCTTGCTCGCCTTCCATTCCTTGAGTCCGCTCTTGGGTCCAGCGTTTTTGAGCGCCTTCTTATCGAACGCGACGTGCTGACGAGCTACATTCACAGCCTTCTTGCCAAAGTCCCCCACCGACGTCTCGGCCGTCATGAGAGTATTGCTCGTACCGTCTGTAATTTGATTGAACTTGATTTTCGAATTGTCGTACACCACCCCATCGTTCTTCTTCATCGAGTATTTTGAGCCGGCGCTGAACAGGTAGTTCGTCGGAGTCGATTGTTGTGGTCCCTGAGCAACCGCATCTAGAGGACTCACGAATACTTTGAGACGTACTTTCTCAGCAACCTTAATGCCGTTGTTCTGGATTTGTCGGTAGAGAGCATTTTGCTCGAGGAAAGGTAAAATGACCACCGAGATGGCGTACCCTTTTCCGTCTTTCAAAGATGGGAATTGGCGATTCACGTCGTAATGTGCGTGCATCGAAATGCCAATTTGTTTCATGTTGTTCGCAGAAGACATCCTCGCGGCGGCTTCGCGCACCCTCTGAATGGCTGGCAAGAGCAGCCCGATGAGTATGGCCAAGACTGCCAGAACCAGTAACAAATCAAAAATCGTAAACGCGGAACGTCGTCGCATAGTAGCTCCTCCTGTTGGATGTGAGTTTTGGAAATGGTTACCAATCTTTGCCGTGGACATCGCCGCCGTTGGCGGTGCTCACAGCTTGCAGCGTTCGGAATGAGATGCCCTGATCGAGAGATCGGACACTTCCGTCACACAACGCAACGAGCGCAACGCGACCGTTACTTCGGAGCCCCGAGAGCCCTCCTTCTCCCCCGCAATTCACGTCGGGACGAGTGTCGTTGATCTTGCGAGTCATCGTGAATGCCACTTGCAAGAATGACGGATCGGACCACCGATGACCACGATCGGAGGCGATGTTCTTCTTGTTCTTGAACTCGGTTACCCCGCTCTTGGCAGTGAGTTTTTTCAGGGCCTTCTTGTCGAACAAAACGTGTTGGCGTCGGACCGAATTCGTCTTCATGGCAGGACTCCCCACGAGCGTTTCGGCTGCCAAGATCGTGTTGCTCGAACCGTCCCCGTTCGCAAGCCCGCCCGGCGTTATTTTGGAGTCGTAGTAGAATACGCCGTTATTCTTGGTGAGCGAATACTTCGTGCCCGCGTTGAACAGGTAACTGTTGAACGTTCCCTTGTTCTGCGTCATCGGATCGCGGGGACTCATGTACGTCGGAACCCGTACTCCTTTCAAGGCTTTGATGCCGTTGTTCTGGTACTGCAGATACAAGTTGTCCTGCTCAATATAAGGCAAGATCGCGACCGTAATTGGCATCTCTTTCTTTGTCTTCAACGTTGGGAATTTCCGAGCGGTGTCGTTATAGGTGTGACAAGCGATGGCAATAGACTTCAAATTGTTTGTCGATTCTGCTCGCCGTGCGGCTTCGCGGACTTGCTGAACGGCTGGCAACAGCAGTCCCAAGAGTATTGCCAAGATCGCAAGGATCAACAGCAAGTCGAACACAGTAAATCCACAACGTCCTCGCATAGGATCATATCCTTCGTGCGTTATGTTTCGGCGTTATGTTTCGTTAGAAATTTCCGACTACTTCGCCGCCGTTTCTGGTGCTCAGGGCTTGCAACGTCTTGAACGAAACATTGTCACGAAGGAAATGAACACTCCCATCACAAATTAGCACGTTCGTTCGACGGTCACGGCTTCGGAGTCCCGAGAGCCCTCCTTCGCCACCACAATTCACGTCGGGGCGAGTGTCATTGAGCTTGCGGGTCATTGTGAAGGCCGTTTGCAAGAACTTTGGATCGTACCACCGATGACCACGATCGGAGGCGATGTTCTTGCCCTTCTGGAACTTATCCATACCGCTCTTGGCAGTGAGTTTCTTGAGGGCATTCTTGTCGAGCGAGACGTGTTGTCGGAACACTGTGTTCATCTTGTTCTCGGCGGGACCGCCCACGAGCGTTTCGGCTGCCATGATCGTGTTGCTCGTCCCGTCTGGGATGGCTTGCAGTTTTACCTTCAGTTGGTATGCAAACACCCCGTTGTTCTTGACGAGCGAGTGCTCCGTTCCGGCGTTGAACAGGTAGCTCGTGTAAGAGCCCTTGGCAGCCCGAGCCAACGGATCGCGAGGGCTCACGTAGATCTTCATCCGGACTCCTTTGACGGCCTTGAGGCCGTTGTTCTGGAATTGATCATACAAATTCGCTTGCTCAACAAATGGCAGAAGGGTCACCAGGACCGACGCATCCTTCTTACCTTTGAACGGCGGCATGTTGTTGTAGACATCGTGGTAGCTATGGCAGCCAAGCCCAATTTGTTTGAGGTTGTTGGCGGACTCCATCCGTGCGGCGGCTTCGCGGACTTTTTGAATGGCCGGGAGCAAGAGTCCGATGAGTATGGCCAGTATTGCAAGGATAAGAAGCAAATCGAAAATCGTGAATCCAGAACGTTTTCGCATGGTGCAGATACCTCGTGAGTTGGAGATGGGGCTTGAAAAAACGAAGAAAGGCTGCCTTGGCGATTATACAAGCAGTAACGATTGGGAGGCCAACGAATTTCCGTCCTCGCATGGTGGGTGATTCTTTGGGCTTCAGGCGTTCGACAAGCCAGAAGCGCGAGCGAGGCCAAAATCCCTCAATCCTTCGCTCGCACTTCAGGCTTGTCAAAACCAAACTTCAAATCCAGAACCGCATCCAAAACAGCCGATCTGCTTGACACTGCGAAACAGTCGGGGACAATGGAGCATTGCTTGGGGTCAAGACGGATCTGGCCCACCTCTCCATAATGTCGTAGCTGTGAGGATGAATAATGTCGACACTCGCACCAGAACGAACCAGTTCCATCCAGCCACCCACGGTCAAGCCGCAACAACCGCTGTACATCAACGGCAAGTGGCAAGACAGTGTTTCGGGCAAGACGTTCGCGACGGTCAACCCGGCGACGGGCGAAGTAATCTGTCAAGTGGCCGAAGGAGACAAGGCGGACGTGGACTTGGCAGTCCAGGCGGCCAGGCGTGCGTTCACCGAAGGAACTTGGGCCCGAATGAACGCGTCGGACCGAGGCCGATTGCTCCACAAGTTGGCCGACCTCATCGAACAAAACAAGGAAGACCTGGCCGCCCTCGAATCTCTCGACAACGGAAAACCCTATCGAGACGCCCTCGCCGCGGACCTGGCGCTGACTATCCAGTGCTATCGCTACTACGCAGGCTGGGCCGACAAGATTCACGGCAAGACGATCCCCATTGACGGCAACTATTTCTGCTACACCAAGCACGAACCCGTGGGCGTCGTCGGACAAATCATCCCGTGGAATTTTCCGTTGTTGATGCAAGCCTGGAAGTGGGGTCCGGCGCTGGCCACCGGATGTACGATCGTCATGAAGCCTGCCGAGCAGACTCCTCTGACGGCCCTTCGCATTGCGGAGTTGGCGCAAGAAGCCGGGTTTCCGGATGGCGTGATCAACGTCGTTCCCGGTTACGGACCAACTGCCGGCGCTGCAATCAGCGGACACATGGACGTCGACAAAGTAGCCTTCACCGGGGAACACACGACCGGCCAGATCATCATGAAGGCCGCCGCCGATAGTAATCTCAAGCGAGTGAGCCTCGAACTTGGTGGCAAGAGCCCGAACATCGTGTTCGCCGATGCCGACCTCGACGCTGCCGTCGAAGGTGCGTACTTTGGATTGTTCTTCAACCAAGGACAATGCTGCTGTGCCGGTAGCCGACTCTTCATCGAAGAAAAAGTCTACGACCAGTTCGTCGAAAAGGTCGTGGCGAAAGCGAAGTCTCAAAAGGTCGGCGATCCGTTCGATCCGAACACGACCCAGGGACCGCAAGTTTCGCAAGAACAACTCGACCGCATCATGGGCTACATCGAGGCCGGCAGAACCGATGGAGCCAGACTTCTTTGTGGCGGGAAACGGATCGGAACGAAAGGATACTTCGTCGAGCCGACCGTTTTCACCGACGTCAACGACGACATGAAGATTGCCCGCGAAGAGATTTTCGGGCCGGTCATGAACATTCTCAAATTCCGGAACGTCGATGAGGTTGTCCAGCGCGGAAACCAAACACACTTCGGCTTGGCCGCTGCCGTTTGGACCAAAGACGTCACGAAGGCCCACCGCATCGCCAACAGCCTCCGGGCCGGGACCGTGTGGGTGAATTGTTATGATGTGTTTGATGCGGCTGCTCCCTTTGGTGGTTATAAGATGAGCGGCCACGGACGCGAACTCGGTGAATATGCTCTCGAGTTATACACGGAGGTGAAGACTGTAACCATGAGTTTGGATGATTAGTTAAGAGTTGACAAAAAGAGATTGGCATTGTGCTTTGTTTCTTGAGCCACAGAGTGGCGACATATAATAGACGTGGCCGTAAGGCCGCGTAAACAGGACACGAAACCACTCCACGCGACCTCACGGCC
>CAYYUU010000755.1:0-4554 GCA_964474955.1 uncultured Alcaligenaceae bacterium
ATGAAGAGGCCATCGAAAAATACAACAAAGCCACAAATATCGACAAGAATTTTGCCTCGGCTTATACCAACTGGGGTAACGCATTGGGTCGGTTGAAGAGGTATACGGAGGCCAGCAAAAAGTACAAGAAAGCTACTGCTGTCGACAAGAACGACGCCCCCACCTACTACAACTGGGGGATCGTTCTGGATGATCTGAGACGGTACGAAGAAGCCATCGAGAAGTACAAGAAAGCTACCACTATCAACAAAAACTATGCGAAGGCTTATTACAATTGGGGAATAGCTCTGGATGGTCTGAGACGGTATGAGAAGTCTGTCAAGAAGTATCAGAAAGCTACGACTATCAACAAAAATTTTGCCAGCGCTTACACCAACTGGGGTAATGCACTGTGTGCGCTGAACAGGTATAAGGAGGCTATACATCCGTTGCAAAAAGCCATTGCGTTGCAACCAACGTATCCCAACCCTCGGATGGTCCTTGGTTTGGTTCGCTACCAACAAGGAAGATTTCGCGAAGCTATCGCTTCCTTCCAAGAAGCCAGGAAAATCCTGCCCCAAAATCATCCATGGAAGCTCAAGGCGCAAACGAAGATAACGGAGTGCAAACGCTGGTCGGCCCTGGAGCAAAAATTACCATCTGTTCTTGCGAAAACACAAAACGTTTCCGGGCAACAGCAATTCGCAATGATCATCCTTTGCGTGCGTTATAAGAAACGCTATCGAGATGCCGTCAAGCTCTCCAAAGAGCTGTTCCAACGAGACCCGACACTGGATGGGGGCTTCAATCATCAACTCCCCTACATAGCCGCTTGTGCTGCGGCCCTGGGGGCATCAGGCAAGGGGTCTTGTGCCAAAGACATGAGACCCAAGGAACGCAAGAATCTTCTAATCCAAGCACGAACCTGGTTACAAGCTGACCTCAAAGTCTGCCAAGACAGCCTCAAACGGAATCGCTTCGATGCCGGGTTGATCGTTGCCCGCACGCAACACTGGCAACGCAATCCTGAATTCACAACTCTCCGCGACAGAAAAGTTATCGCCAGTCTTCCCAAAAACGAGCAGCAAGCTTTCCAGAAACTATGGTCGGATGTGAAAGCTTTGGAGAAATCCGCCCGCAGCCTTTTCACAGAGACTCAGATGGACGGGACTCTCGACGCTAATCATGTTACCCACGAACACAAGATGACGGCGGGCAAAACCTACCTCATCTTGATGCGAAGCAAGCAGTTCGACACCTTTTTACGACTGGAAGATTCCCAACGCAACAAACTGGCCGAGAATGACGACGTCTCCAAAATCGATCGATCCTCTCGCATCATCTTCACGCCCAAGACGACCGGAAGTTACCGCCTCATCGCCACCTCATTCCAGCAGCGAGGTCGGGGAGAGTACGAAATCGTGATTCGGGAATTCCCCAAACAGCCGAAGGACTGAACCTTGCGTTGTCTTGAAAGGAGAATTGACTCTCGCAAAATAGAACCATGACGTCCTTGGTTCGAGTCTGAATTGTACACACCAAAGCTCAGAATCAGCGGACGGGTAAGTTCCGCGGTCTACCCAGGCCAGAGTGGTTTGCGCGCGTTTGTTCAACGTCCGGTCGCCTAATCAAGGTTTTCAATGGGGGGTATCGTCCGGGCCAGACCACCTTGCGGGTTCGAAACGCCTTAGAAGGACGACTTCGGGCCGGAGAACCAAGACCAGCATACGAGCGGATAAGGCTCGAAAGAGACACAAACCCTATTTTCATTATCTTGGGTGTCGCGAAGCGACACATGAATGATTACATTGAAAATCCGGAAAGCCGGAGCACTGGCAATGCGAGCCATGGTCCCATTGGGCGTCCCACCGTCGTTCCAGTCACCATCGATTGTCAAGGCCTTGTGACTTGTCAACTCTCCTCTCGTCAGCAAAATGGTCTGACCGTCCAGGGAACTACCCGACCCATGAACAACCGACTCTTCTTTTGGTCCCTGACGGCAGCCTTGGCTGGCTTCCTCTTTGGCTTCGACACCGTCGTGATTTCCGGCGCGGAAAAAACGATCCAGTCGCTCTGGCAGCTTTCGGCCTTCGAACATGGGGTCGCCATGAGCATGGCACTATGGGGGACGGTGTTGGGGTCCCTGCTTGGTCGATGGCCGACGGACCGATTTGGGCGCACCAAGACACTTCTTTGGATCGGCGTCTTGTACTTCGTCTCGGCGGTTTGGTCGGGGCTGGCCACGGACGTTTATTCGTTCCTGGTAGCGCGGTTCATCGGCGGGCTCGGAGTGGGCATCTCGACCGTGGCAGCGCCGCTCTACATCGCCGAAATCGCTCCGCCAGAAAGTCGTGGTCGTCTCGCCGGCATGTTCCAATTCAACATTGTCTTCGGGATTCTCATCGCTTTTCTCTCCAATGCCCTCCTCGTCAACGTGGGAGAAAACGCTTGGCGATGGATGCTTGGAGTCGAAGCCATCCCGGCGTTGATTTACACGCTGATGTGTTTCGGCCTTCCGGAGAGTCCTCGTTGGCTCATCCAAAAGCAAGACGACCGGGAAGGGGCCATCCGTGTTCTGGCGCTCGCGCAACCCAATGTACCGCGAGAAGGACTGGAGCGCACGGCGGACGAAATCAAAAGCTCGATTCGGACCGACACAACGACCGCGACGAAGTTCTGGAGCCGACGATTGCGAACTCCAATTCTTCTGGCGTTCTTGCTGGCCTTCTTCAACCAGCTCTCGGGCATCAACGCGATCTTATATTTTGCGCCGCGTATTTTTGGCCTCACCGGGCTCACGGAAGAAGCCGCCTTGTTGCAATCGGTCGGAATCGGAGTGACCAACTTGGCGTTCACGTTCGTCGGGCTCTGGTTGATCGACAGACTCGGACGGCGAACTTTGTTGTTCATCGGTTCGGTCGGATACATCGTTTCACTCGGAGTCGTCGCGTGGGCTTTCCTGGCGTTCGCACCGCAATTCGACGTGGCCGCGAAGGCAATCGTTGTTTCCGACCTGGCAGCCAAGACAACGCCCACAGCCGACAAGGCGAAGAACAACCTCGCCAAGAAATTGGCCCACGCAAAGACCGAATTGATGGCTGCTGCCGCTAACGAGGACTACAAAGGAGACCCTGTCTCGATTCCAGAAAAGGCCACCACTTCGCAGGTCAAAGATATCGCTGACAACGCGTTGTCACAAGCCTCGCAAGCGGCGGGCCTCGGAGGACTCGTTGTGCTACTTTGCATATTCGCCTTTATCGCAGCTCACGCCGTGGGACAGGGAGCGGTGATTTGGGTCTTCATTTCGGAAATCTTCCCGACGCCAGACCGCGCCGCAGGGCAATCCCTGGGCAGCTTCACGCACTGGATATTCGCGGCTCTATTGACCTCGTTCTTTCCGGCAATGGTGACGGTTTTCGCGCCCGGATACGTCTTTTTGTTCTTCGGCTTCATGATGGTCCTGCAACTCCTGTGGGTGGCCGTCATGGTGCCCGAGACCAAGGGTGTGCCGTTGGAAGAGATGCAGAAAAAGTTGGGAATTCGATAGCGACACCAACAACTTACGACCTTCTCCGAGCCTGCCTGAAGTGCCCCAAAATCGACTTTTCCACCCCGTTTTGACATTCTTATCGTCTGACCGCGGTCAGAATCTACGATGATTGGTTTTTGTGAGAAACGAGATGCTATCTCGAGGAACCGGGATGATCACGCCGAGTCCGCAATTCGACGTATGACTCTTCCGGTGAATATCCCAACGTGAGATCTCAGACCCCCCAAACTACTCGGTTTCGTGAGCCTACGTTTACGAGACTACCTGTGCACACTCATCGGAAATATTCCAGAACGGTGACCAAATACGACCACGGGACGGGTGCTCTCATTCCGAACGCGATGGTCCAATTCAACATTGGAAGCGGGCTGGTTAGACAAGTGGGAAGATTCCCAGTGCCAGGAGAAGGAGACCGAAGCTATGTGAGGACCAGGCAAGCCTCTGGGCCGCACACGAGCAGGAAAAAACCGGCTTGCGAATGTCGTGTTCGAGGCCGAGGACACGCAACGTCCGTAGAAATACACAAACCATCGGAACTAACGATTTTTCTATGAAACTACTGCTTAATCCCTATCCCCTGGTTTGGTGGGCCTTCGCTGAGCTGGCTCCACACTACGAATAAATCCTCCAGAAAACGGACACTCATTCTATTTCGCGTTCCAAGTCCCCAGAAAAACGCCTAACGTTCCTTCCACGAATCTCAACACCCTACCCCGCAAGTCTCTGTATCTGCCGTTTCCACTTGGATTCCTCATTTCTCCCGCCCCAGATTTCGCACACCCGGATTTTACGAGCTATAGTTTCCAAGGAAGGTTAGAAGAAACAACCCTCCGACTTTCAATCGTGGCTCAACTGCCCCGAGCTTTGAGCGAATCGGAAGACACTCACCTTGCCCATTCGGTATCGTCGCTCACCCAAGATAGAGTCGTGACCGAGGCTGAAAGTTCGTACAACCTGGGATCGATCCGCGGAGGGGATATTTATGTCACAGTTCAATGGTCAAACACCCCCGAGAGATTCAGGGT
>CAYYUU010000756.1:0-4548 GCA_964474955.1 uncultured Alcaligenaceae bacterium
GACGCGGGGGAGTGCTTCCACGGGGAATCGTTTGATGCGATCCTGGAATCGTTTCTGGATTTCTTTGTCCGAGAGAACCCGGTCCCAAATGTTAATGGACTCTATGCCGCCCGGAAGGCCATATAGTTCGTTATCGTCTCGGTATGCGCCGATCGTGTAAACCGCGCGTGGCGGATATGCGATCGCTCCACGTTGGGCCTTGCTCGATGCGACCAGTTTACCGTCCACGTACAGTTTCAGGTTGGTTCCGTCGTACGTGCCGACGACGTGGTACCACGCCCCGGGCGTGAAATCCGAGCCCGCCATCATGTACGTCAATTGGTTCTTCCCGACGCTCGAGACGGCAAAGCAAAAACGCGAATTGCGATAGCCGAGCAACCAACCTTTTTCGTAAGCGCCGTTGTCCTGAAGGGCACCAACGATGCCACCCCATTCCTGAATGCGATCGACTCGAACCCAGCCCTCCGCCGTGATCGTTCTGCGTGGGAGCTTGGCCTTGGCGAGGTCCGACGTTAGCGTAATGCAATGGCGAGCTTTCGAATCGCCTTCGAGTTCGATTGCGAACGGTTTTTCTTTGGCGAAACGAATGGGACCTGAGACTGTGGCTTGAAGCTCCCCAACTAGGGGACGGAACGATTTGCCGGAGAGCCGACTCTTCGAAAATTCCCAACTCCCGACGGGGCCAGGTCTTTCCTGAGCATGGGCGAGTGTTGTGTGCGTTAGGTCCACAACGGACGAGACGAATAGAACCAACACGAAACGTAGGGCAAACATGGTGGGCAACCCGAGGTTGAGGCATGACGAGTGGTTTACGACCGCTCTCGTTATATTATGCCTCGGGGTTGGAAATTCATCCTCGCATCAGAGTTGGGAAGGTGCCTCTGGAGTTTGCAACGATGGAGCCTCGCTTGCGTCGGCTTGTGCAATCGCCACCACGCCGCAAGACAGACGAGCATTCATTGCACAGTCTGGGTCGGAGAAAGTGATTCTGGTGTTCCTTTCTTCGCGGCTTTTGGTCGTCGGAATTCCACGAGAAGTCCGAGGAGTAGGAGATTCTCGAAGAAGGCAATGTGCATGGTCAACATCGTCAAGAGATGAAACGGAAAGATGACGAGCAAGAACCCAATTCGGCACCGCTTCGAGACAAGGCAGAACGGAGCTAAAATTTCGGCCAACGTCACGAAGATGAACCCGAGCCGGAGCCCCAGTTGGACGATTTGATTTTCGAGCAAGAAGTCGCCCAGGCCGAAGTTGAACCAGGAAGTTCGATTCGAATTGAGGATGGCCGACCGTTCGATTCCGTTCGTGAAAAAGACGCCCACTCCGCCGTTGGACAGACGATACGCTCCAACAAACGCGTAGCTCAGGCAAAGGACGAGAACGACCGCGATGAGCGGACAGGCCGGGCGTTTGGTGCGCTCGACGTGATCGGCCCACGCAAACGCAGTGAGGATGTAGACCGCAATGAGTGGGATGATTTCAGCGTGGTTGACGTGGCCGTAACCCCGGACAGTCGCTTGATAGACGCTGAGAGCCACACAAGACAAGAGCCCCGTTGTGAGAAACCGAAAGCCAAAAGCAGCCAGCGCCAAAATGCCAATCGTCGCTAACCGGAAAATCCAAAGAGTATCCGGACGCATCAGAAATGTTTGCCAGGTCTCTGGAAAGTACATAACAGGAGCTATCGGTCGAAAGACCGATAGCGGCAATTCGCCCAATCGTTCCAATGGGTCGAGGGCAAGCCGAACGATCCATATTCCAAACAGACAATACCGCCCGATGGCGAGGTCGCGTTCGGTCGCGTTTTGGTGGAGGATGGGACCTTCGTTCATTCGACCTTCGCTTTCCAGAGTGACTTTTCTTCTTTGTGTGGCGGGTCGAGGAAAACTTCGACGTGGATCACTTCGATCCAGCGGATCTTGTTTGGCTGACGTCGGTTGTGAGCCTGGGCGATCGTCAACACCAACTCTTTGTACTTCTCCAACGCGTCGGCATTTTTCTTGAGGAACGCCTCTCGTTCCAGGTTGAGAAGTTTGTTGGCCATCCGTAACGAACCGTAACCCAACGAAGGATACAAGTGGGCGGGATTGATCCGGATGCGTTCGTCCTCTGCGGTGATGCCCTCGAGTCGGTAGATGTCGACGGAGTTCCCGTCCCCCGTTTGATTCCCGTACATTTGCCAGGGAACGAAAGGAAAGGCGTCGTAGGAGTTCCGGTGGAATTGCCCAAATAGCATCAAGACCAGGAACCCGACGAAGAGGACTCGATGGGTCCGCGGGATGTTGTGTGTGAAATCCGAGACTGCCTTGGTCGACGCCAACGCAACAAGGATCACCGTGAGCAAGAGCATTTCGACGAAGAGGCCCCAGTTCCCGGCTTGCAGCACGAACGCCACGAGAGCAGTTCCCACGACGAGAAGGAAGACACCCTCGCTCAAGTTGTCGAATCGGATTCGGATGGTGGAGGCGAGATAGAACAATGCCCACACCACAAAGATGAACGACACGCCAAAACTGTAGGCATTGGGATTGGGGAAGTCCCCTTGCAATCCACGCACGCCGAACGTGGCGAGTGTGAAGAGAATAAAAGCGATGGCCGCTAGGAGAATCGATAGTCTGATGCGATTTGCCATGCGATTTGAGAAAGTTCTTGGGACTGTGGCCTGTCGGATAAAGAAGTGTCGGAGTCGGGTATTGTCGCCTTTCGCTCCAATGGAACACGCCTCCAAAAACGACCATGATTTATCCGACTGCTCTCCCCCCAAGTTGTCTCAGGAAAAGATCTGTCGAATTTCCCGCCCGTTACTGATTGGCAGCGGTCTTCCCAGTGGGTCACGGACTTCGGTTGTCGGGTCGATTCCAACACTGGCAAACATCGTAGCCGCGATGTCATCGGGCTTGACCTGTCCCGCTTCGGGATAGGCCGCGCGTCGATCCGACGAGCCGTACACGAAACCGCGACGTGTTCCGGCACCGGCGAGCATGACACTATAACATTGTGGCCAGTGATCACGACCGTCGGGACCGAACCGCGGATTGCCACCGATGCGAGGCGTGCGACCGAATTCACCCATCCAAACGACCAGGGTTTCTTCGAGCAAGCCTCGCTCGTCGAGATCTTCCAACAACGCCGAGACGGTCAGATCCGTCATCGGGAGCAATCGGTTTTTCAGGTCGCGGAAGTTCTTTCGGTGCGTGTCCCAACCTCCGCGAGCACCCCCGCCGTTTCCAATTCGCGGGGCAAAGTAGACCGTCACGAATCGAACGCCCGCTTCGACGAGACGACGTGCCAACAAACAACTTTGGCCGTAGGTCGTGCGGCCATAACGGTCGCGAAGTCGGTCGGGTTCTTGGCCGAGGTCAAAGGCGTTGCGGATTTTGCGAGAGGCCAACATCCCGAAGGCGCGGTCGTAATACGTTTGCAGGCCGCGGGCCGTGGCCGACGATTCGTGTGCGCTGGATTGTTCGTCGAGCAAACGGAGCATCGAACGACGGTCTTGCAATCGGTCCAACGATAACGTGTTCGGGAGACTCAATTCCGGGAGGCGGAAGTTTGGGGCGTTGGGGTCTTCCTGGAAGAAAAGCGGATCGAACGTCTTGCCCAAAAAGCTCGCGTGTTGTCCGGGAGTGACGCTCCCGTCTCGCAGACGAAACGGGTATGCGACGTGGCTGGGCATGTGTCCTTCGGCGGGACGGAATTTGGCGACGGTTGAGCCAAATGCAGGATACAGGTCGAGCGTGTCGCGAAGTCGGATGTCGTCGAGTGGCGGAGCAACTCCGGTCAACGAGTAATACGTCGCCGAGTTATGATTTCGCATCCGGTGGCTGACGGCGCGAAGGATACAGTATTTATCGGCAATGCGGGCAAGCCGTGGCAGATGTTCGCAGACCTGGAATCCCGTCACGTTCGTTGGGATGGGCCGGAACTCGCCGCGAATGTTCTCCGGTGCGTTCGGCTTCATGTCGAACGTGTCGATGTGGCTCGGTCCACCGAATTGATTCAAGTAGATGATCGAGCGAGCGCGAGCCCGACGCGGCCCACGGCCCGAAGCGTTGGCTTCGGCTTCCAGCAAGGCCGGGAGACTCAAACCGGCAATCCCGAGTCCCCCAATCTTGAGGAGTTCGCGGCGATTCAAAAACGTGCTTTGGAAATTTGGGCAGCCGGTACTTGTCTCAGTGGAACGAGTCATGAGGGCCTCGCACGAAGCAGCGTGGAAGAATCTGATGAAAGCGAGAGCAACTATACCACAGTATACAACTACGTTTTCGGCCAGGGGAAGCAGAAAATGACCATCTACCGGCCACCGGCCAGGGCTGCACATATGAAGATGCAGAGGACGACGAATCCCACAGCGATTCCGGCGATCATCCCCCAGAGTTTATAGTTCTGGGCTGCGGATCTCAGTTCTTCGGCACAATCTTGACACGTGGCGACGCTGGCGAAGTAGTAGCCTCGTTCGGGATCAATTTCCTCACGATTTTCGAAATACACAATTTCGTTTTCCGTCGGGAAGTCGTGCCAGGTGTCGGTGTAGGTTTCGTCGACGTA
>CAYYUU010000757.1:0-4546 GCA_964474955.1 uncultured Alcaligenaceae bacterium
GGCTGAGGTTGCTCATAATGTTTAATGAGGGGTTGGGGAGACGGGATCCCGACAGAAATTGTTGATTGAGCGGCAGAACGATCCACGCCACTAGCCTTGGGAACGTGATTTTTGGTGTCCGAGTTCGGATGTTAGTTCGTAGGACAGGTTGAGGAACTTATCGGTGGTATTGTATCTGAGATAGCTCAACGATTCATCCGTTTCTACAGATGCCAGCTTCAGAAACCGGGGAGCGTTGAGAACGAGACCTTGAAAAGGAGACGGCAAGAATGCTCGATGAGGTATCCTCTGGCGAATTCCAAACCGGACGGGATTTTTCTTCTCGGGTTGTAAATGCGAAAGTTCAAGCGTTTTTCGGTTGTGTTGTCGGGAGAGCAGGCGTCTTGCCTGCCCGAGAACCAAACCAAAAATCGAATGGGCTCAACTCAAGAATGGATTTGCTCCATTTTCGCAGCGATCCGGGTCATGGCATAGAGCAGCACCCGAACGCCAGCAACTTCATTTATTTCGGCGGGCTCACTTTCGTACTCAGAGCCCGGAACGGCAGTGACCAAAGAAAGTGAGTCTGCATGTATCGACGTTCGCCATACTCGTTGACGAACCATTTCGGATCGGGAGCCCCGACCGGTTCATCCAACACTGGTTTGATTGCCAAGTTTAGCGGGAGAGTGTTGGCTTGCCATTTCGGCAAATTGGGACGAGCACTTCGCAAGCCGACGGTCGCCCGAGCATGACACGACATGCACGAGGATTTCTGTTGGAATCCATGCTCGATCTGTGTGTTGGCCAGAATCGTTGGGCGGCCCTCCCGATCCACAAAGCTCGTCTGAGTGCCCCGCAGTCGCATGGTCTCCCAGCGAGTGCCTTTCGTCTCCTTGCGAATGCCCTTCTCGCCCGAAGGAGGATTGAGCCCACGAGTCGTTGAGTCATAAGAATATTGTTCCGCGTGGCGCTCAAAATCGACGTGTTCGAAGTCGCACCAAAACCAGCCCGGCAAGTCGCGGGTAATAATGTGTAGCGCACTGAGTCCCCAGAGTTGTACCTTCCCGTTCTTGGCTTTGATAGTGCGCCAGTGATAGCGAGGTTTGTCTTTTTCCTGGATCCTCACCCATCGAGCTTTGATCTCCTTGGAGGCCTGTGGAAACACCAATACTTTTCCTTCCCTAAAATTCTTCTCAATGCCCTCGATGCTTTAGAGATTGGCTTCGCTGACGTAATCGTAAGTCGCGCGATTCATCCGAACTTCCAAGCCTCCTTCGCCGCCGTCTTCAACCGGATCAAATTTTCCCGGAGCCCGTCCGACTTTCAATATGAAATCCAACCCCTTGCCGGTTAACGGCTCGAGGACCTTCGGTTGAACTTTCTGTCTGGGCAACTTGTCCCACGGGACAGGTTTCGCACCAAGGTCCTTGAAGACTTCGCTCTCGTTGGGAGATATGTACACAGGACCAGCGCGACCGCCGCTCGCCAACGCCCACGTCTCCCAAACGACCGGTCGGTCCGCATCATACTTGCGGATGGTCGGGCAAGCAGGATCGGGAACACCCGCCTTTCCCGGCAAAGCCTGCCGGTTGAGTCCGAAAAACAATTGCCAGGCGAACTCGTCCGGATTGTTCACGGCCATCGCTGTATCAATTGGCCTCCCGCCTGGGATCGAATGCGCCTTCGATGGCTTTGGCTTTTGTTGCTTCGCGTTCTGTTTTTGCGGTTCCGGGGCCGAATTCGTCCCTCGGGTCAAGCTCAGACCCATTGCCACTACCAGGATACTCAGTACGAACCCAACAACGGACTTCTTGATCATCATGTTTTGCTCCTTCGAAAAGCGGATTGGTCCTGGCTGCTCGTCCAATTCTTCCGAAAGTCAACAGAGGTTGTTGGTTGTCTACCGAGTGAGCCACACTTTAGCTACCCCTTTCTGGCCTTCCTTCGAGGCGGAGTTGGAGAGTTTCCTTCGCCACTTCCTAATCGTTGTCGGGCCACTCGACCCGCAGGTGGACGGAACCGACCTGGATAATGTCGTTTTTCTCCGAAGGAGACGGTCTCAAAAAGGATTCTGAATTTGAAAAGCAGGTAATCAATGAATGGGGCTTAGCTCGAATAAGGGAAGAACCACTAACCGAACATTTCCCCCGAAATACCCCAAATCACGGTAGCTGCCCACGACAGAGTGCACTGGCACATTTGGCCTAGCCGTTATCAAATTAGTGGGTATAGTATATATCTGGACGTGGTTGTGTTGCGCTCGATGTGTAAAGCGTACTCAACCATCTCACCCCTCGACTCTTCCATCCGGTCTTCTGCTCTGAGTTCCCATTCTCATAGCGCCCCAGATCTTAGCTGGCATTGTTCGAGAGCTAGGCTTCCCCTCCTTCAAGCGAATCGGGAGTTGAAGCCGTTAGGTCCGATTGCCCAAAGCCATCGTGATGCTCGAGATGAGTTTGCTTCCATTTGTTGACGCTGGCCATCTCGATGGCTCGTCCATTCATCAACTTCCAGGTAAGGCATTGAAACCAATAACATTCTCGAAACTAGAACTGGCCGAAGCCCTTCAACGCGCGGTCCAGGCCGAAAACTACTCGACGCCGACAGAAATCCAAGCCCAAGCCATTCCGCATTTGTTGGCCGGGCGGGACTTGTTGGGATGCGCCCAAACCGGCACCGGTAAGACGGCGGCCTTTGCGTTACCGATTCTACACCGGCTTGAGACCCAAAGGATGGCGGCGGTCCCCGGCGTTCCGCGAATACTTGTCCTCTCACCGACGCGCGAACTTGCCGCCCAAATTGGCGATAACTTTCAAACATACGGCCGTTTTGTCCGTTTTCGCCAGGCGATCATCTTTGGAGGAGTCAACCAAAACGGCCAGGTTCGAGCGCTCAAAAGGGGCATTCACCTGGTGGTGGCCACGCCGGGTCGGCTCCTCGATCTGATGAACCAAGGGCACATTCAACTTGACCGATTAGAGACGTTCGTCGTCGACGAAGCCGATCTGATGCTCGACATGGGTTTTCTGCCGGACCTGAAGCGAATCTTTGCCCGTCTGCCAGACGATTGCCAAAAGCTCTTCTTCTCAGCAACGCTGCATTCGGAGATCAGAAAACTAGCCAACACTCTGTTGCGGAATCCGGTGAGTATCGACGTGTCCCCGAAATCCCTAACGGTGGATCGAATTAAGCAACAAGTCTTATTCGTTCAGCAGTCGAACAAGCAGACTTTGCTCCACCATCTGCTCGAAGAAAAAGACGACGGCCGCACACTGGTCTTCACACGCACCAAACGCGGTGCAGACCGGGTCGCCAAGAATTTGAGGATTGGCGGATTCCAGGCCGACGCGATCCACAGCAATAAATCCCAGAATTTTCGCTCGCGGATTCTGAAAGGCTTTCGCAGTGGCCACATTCAGGTGCTCGTGGCCACGGACGTTGCAGCACGCGGCATTGACATCGACGACGTCACACACGTGATCAATTTTGACATGCCACAAGACCCGGAAAGCTACGTCCATCGAATTGGGCGGACCGGGCGGGCCGGGGCCGATGGCATCGCGCTCTCGTTCTGCGATTCCAGCGAACGGGCGCGTCTGCGTGCCATCGAGAAACTGATACGCACGACGATCAGCATTGAGCCCCACCATCCGTTCCAGACGGACACGGCTCCCTCACATGATTCTCAACGTGGAGAGGGTCGTCGCATTCGCGGAAATCGGCCCTCCAACGGCTCGCAACGTAAAAAAGGCCCGAGACGACGCGCTGCAAAATGACCAATACGCGAGCCAAGATTTGGAGTTTTCGACCTGATCAGCGACCGACGCATGGATAAGCTCTTGCGTTTCATGCGGTGCACAATTGCACCCTCGTTAAATCTTTGGCACGGCCAATCGCCTGCTGCCGATTGGTTGGGACAATCAACCCAATCGATTGGCCTTCAGAAGTCAAACTGCCTGAACAAGGTGTTTCGGGCAACCCATGCAGGACAATTTCTCTTAAGGAGGTCCACGGAAATGGCAGAAGGTACAATTAAGCGTCTCACCGACAAAGGCTTCGGGTTTATCGACACCGGAACCGACAAGGACTTGTTCTTCCATATGTCAAACCTCGAGGGGGTCAGCTTCGATGACCTCAAAGAAGGACAACGGGTATCCTACACCGTGGGAAGCGGACCCAAAGGGCCTCGAGCCGAAAACGTCAAGCCCATCTGACGAGGCGCGGGGTATGTCTGCGGAACCTCGTCGACACGACCTTGAATAACTTATCTTCCTGAGTCCTCAGAGCTGGATGTCTGAGTGTTTGTGCATCTCGCACAGATCCACCTTCTGCATAGTTCTGGGGCAACGAAATGATGATTGTTGAAAAAGCCCATGGGTTACCCGGCGCTGTGTCCTGCTTCCATCAATTACTGAAGCATTTACAGTGTCCACTCGGGCACCTAACTCTGGGTCATGCCTTGGTCCAAATTCTCGTTCAGGTGCCGCCGGAACATTGGGGTCAGTGATTTTGGACTGCTCGGTGGTTGACATACCACAGTTGGAGCCAATCTGTGGCATCCGTC
>CAYYUU010000758.1:0-4542 GCA_964474955.1 uncultured Alcaligenaceae bacterium
CGGCTCGAACCGCAGGGCAAAGAACTGCACCTCAACGCGGCTTTGGTCGAAGTGGCCGACCCGGCCCAACTCGCCGAGTTGGCAAGCAATGGGAAGATACGACGGCATCTGTTGGGGCGGTTGTCCGACACAGTTGCTCTGGTGGAACCTGGGTGCGAGAAGAAGTTGGAAGAGGCGATGTTAGCCGCTGGACATATGCCGAAAACTGAGTAATCGTCCGTTCCCGAGACGAGACTAACGAAGGAGAACGGAAGTGAAATTACCGCATGTGTTGAGCGACTCGGCGAAGGTCGACATGGACCTCTGGACCTTTCGAGCTGACGATTTGAAGAAGGCGGCGAGGTTCTGGGTCGGTAAAGGAGCGAACCAATACGCGAAGGCCAAATGCGTCGAAGAGTTGGAGAAGGTATTCCGCAGAAAGAGTGTGGGAAAAGATGCCTTGGCGGAACTCTCGAAGAAAGAAAAGAGCGTCTTGCAGGTCGTCGCCCTTTACGGACCGTACGTGAGTGGTTCGGTGTTGTCCGCCGAACTGCGAGAACGCGGTCTCATCGAACTGCCAGATGAATCCCAACCCTACTACTATCATCATCGTGACCGCACCGTCGAGAGCCTCGTCAACAGACTTGTGTTGCTTTCGGGTTCGCAAACACATTATTTCGGCTTCGGGTACGACTCCATGCCGGACGTGATGTTGCACCCCGTGCTTGTCAAGGTCGTCGAACCTGCTGATCCCCTGCCATGGAAAGTTTCGGAGCCCTTGGCTAAAGCCCAACCAGCGTTCTCGCGTCCCCCTGCCGAGCCCGCCTTGGAGCTGTGGCGGGTCGCAATGGCGTTGGAGGAGATGGGAAACTGGAAGACCGTGAAGGGGGACGCGCTCTCGAAAGGCAGCCGCAACAAACTTCGTAAACTTGTGCCGCTGCGGTCGGCGGAAGACGACGAGTTCGCGCTGCCCGATCCCGAGTCCTTCTATTACGAGTTACTGCGAAGAATGGGCTATTTGTCGATCAAGACAGAAGCGCGTCACGTCTTGGGGTCGAAGCTAGAAGAGCACTTCTCGCAAGCCCCAGTTGTGCAGGCGTGGCAATGGGTCCGGGCCTGGATGGACATTTTCCTGTGGCAGGACGGTATCGGCGTCGTGCCAGACCGCGACAGCGACTTCGATACGTTGCGGATCTATCCCGACAGCCTGCGATCCGCGAAAGAGATGCTCGTCTGGAGTCTCTCTCGGGTGGCCCACTCGCAGCAAGAATGGTTCGAGTTGGAGGGCTTTCTGACGGATCTTTGGGAGGCTGCACAACGGGACCGATCGAGTTTCTACTGGGATTCGTATACCTGGGCGCCCAACTTCCCGTTGGCGAAGGATAAGAAAAAATATCCTGGGGGGCGAGAGCGGAGTTTGGTTTTTTGGTTCGATAGCGAAGGAATGTGGTTCGCCAATGCCATCATGGTCACGCTCGCGAACCTCGGACTTGTCGAACGTGGCCGACCCACCGGCAAGGCCAACCTGCCGCCCTTCCGATTGACCGAAACCGGACGCTACGTGTTCGGTGCTCCGGAACTTGAGGCACCGGAACCTCCCGCCCCCAAGCGATTCCTGACGGTGCAAGCGAACTACGACATCCTGGCTTTTTACGACGAAGCCAACACGCAGCAAATTTGCAAGTTGGCCCGATTTGCCGATCCGGATTCCACTTCAGGTGGTCCCGTCGAGACGTTCAAGCTCACACGCGAGTCCGTGTATGGGGGCTTGGAAGACGGCATGACGATGAACGAGATCGAATCGTTCCTGGTTCAAAACAGCAAGAACGAGATTCCCAGCAACATCATCCGCACATTACAAGACTGGTCCGGAAAGCGAGAGTCGCTGGTGTTGCGTTGTGACGTGACAGTTGCGCTGGCCCCAGACACGAATGCTATGGGGAACGTGAGTGCGCCCGCGAGGATGGTCACCGAGACGTGTGCGGTGTTGCCCCGGATGTCGAAGTTGAGGGCCGCGGCGGATTTTGATGGGTGGGCACTTGTCGATCACCATGCCCAATTGCCTCGCGTCTGGAAGGTTGACGAAATGGGCCAACTGGAAGTGCAAGGGCACAACGTCGTTGCGGACTCACGTTTGGCGTGTTTGGCCGAGAAGAAGAAGGACGGCTGGGTGGTCTCTGAAAAGTCGGTCTCGGCGGCACGCAAGCAAGGATTTACGACGGACCAGCTGTTGGGCTGGCTCACAGATCACTTGACGCACCCGGCGCCGCCGTTGCTGGTCACGGCGATTCGAAATTGGCTTGGGCGGTCGAATGCCTTCCTGGGAAAAGTTCATCTCATTCAAATTACCCGAGTCGAAGCCTACGAAGCTGTCTTGCAGAGCAAAGCCTTCGAATCGCTCATCGCTGGACACCTCCCGCCCGATTGGTTGATCGTCAAGGATGAGAAAGTTACCGAAACGAAGAAACTGCTCGAACGCCTCGGGTTTCGGCTCGACGACACGTATGAGATCACGCTGCCGAGCGAGAGTTGATTCGGGCGCTTGCGTGAAGCACCTCCGAGGGCGACAATAAATAATTCGTTCTGGTGTTGATGAGTGCGCGGCGAATGCTCCAAGGGAGCAAACGTCCGGGAATGTGACTTTTGATTGTCGGGTTTGTTGGTTTTGGTTTGGCACGGCAGGGCGTAAGGCGACTCGCCAAAACAAAAGACAAAAACAACCAAAGCGGCGTCGAGCCGCCTCGCTCCAAAACATACCAACCCGAAGCGCAAGCGAGGAAATCTTACACCAACCCGAAGCGCAAGCGAGGAAATCTTACACCAACCCGAAGCGCGAGCGAGGATACAAAAACTACCAAAGCGTCAGCTTCGCTGCCGCACTCCAAAACAAAGACAACGGCACACGGAGTGTGCCTACTACTTTTCACACTTGAACTTGCCGCCTCTCCCTCCTGTCAAAAGGGCATCCCCATGGACACAATGATTTGCGCATGCGACGAATGTGGTGGTCGCTTTCGACTCAAACACGAGTTCGCCGGAAAGAAAATCCGCTGCCCGAAATGTAAGGCAGTCATCTCCGTCCCGCAAGCCGAGCACGGCGACGAGCCACCGACCAAGACGAAATCCCCGAAACCACCTGCGAAACAATCCAAAGCAAGTCCTCCGAATCTTTCCGCATCGGCGCGAGACTCGGACGAGGGAATCGAGCAGAGAGAAGACGACCGACCCCCACGAAAACAGCGAGACAAAGCACCTGCTCGTGAGCGGGATGCTCGGCGGGATAAGGAAGATTTCGAGGCCGACGACCGACCTCGCCCCAGAAGGTCATCGGAAGACCGAGACGAACTAGACAACGACCGACCTCGCCGGAAAGGTCCGAGAAACCGGGAAGAGCGAGATGATGACCGACCGCGGCGAGGAAGGAAACGTCGAAAGAAGCAGAGCGGACTCGGTCCAGTGATTGGTGCTCTGGTGGCTGTCGTCGTGCTCGGCGTTGGTGGCCTCAGCGCAGCCTGGATGCTTGGGATGTTTGGGAGTGGGGAACAGAAACCGCCCCGGCAAGTTGTGACCGGGCCCAACAAGAGACCTCCGAAAGTGATTCGACCGGGAGGTGGTCCGAACAAGAAGAACCCGAACAAGAAGAATCCGAACAAGAAGAACCCGAACAAAGGCAAATCAGACCCTCAGTTGGTCTCGGAAAAAACGTTCAGGGGGACACTTCCGATGGTGGTTCATCCCCTCACGGTGAAAAAAGGGGAACTCTATGAGATTCGCGCCGAGGGAGCCGATCGCCGACCAGAAGTCCTCCTCACCCCGGGCGCTTCCACCCGAGCTCCGGAAAACAACAATGCCCCCAACCTCGAAGCACGGTACCTCTTTGCCAACAAAGATGGCACCCATCAAGTCATGTTGCGGCCACCTGTAATTCTGGAGGATGAGCCCGCGTCGTTCAACTATACCCTGACCTTAACGCGGATCCCGCTCCAAACCAAACCGGTCTTCGATGTCTCGGACAAGATCACCACGAAAGATCCGTTTGACAAAAAAAGCTCGACCTACTCCAAGACCTACAAGCTCAAGCTCAGTTCGAAACAAACCTATATCATCGACATGGACAGTCGTGGGTTGAACAAGCTCGACACCTATTTGGTCTTGAGGAATGCCAAGAACGAGTTTCTGAAGCAGGACGACGACTCCGGTGAGGGGCTCAATGCACGCATCGTATTCCGACCTTCCCGGGACGGCACTTATCTCATCAACGCTACTACCGCCGGACGGCGTGCGACCGGAGAATTTCGATTACACATTCGCGCGGGAGTTCCGCAAACAGAGATCCCCCAGAAGAACCGCACCAAGTTCCAGGGCGTTCTGGGTGGCGCCAGACATCGTTTCCGGGTCCAAAGCGGAGAGATGTACCGAGCGACGATCTCGGCAGACGGTTGCGAACCTCGCATTTTCATGCGCCCTGGAAACCTCGGGCGGCTTTCCGTCTCTTTCGACTCACTCAATGAAATCCCCCAAGGCTTTTAGAAAGCCAACAAGAACGAGACTCGAGATTTCGCT